>JBFEUB010000007.1:0-35272 GCA_041547605.1 Desulfobacteria bacterium | reverse complement strand
TTTACGAAATATTCCAGAATGCTCCGACTTTTAGTCGGGGATGAATGGTTCCGCTTTTGATGAGCAATGTCTTTAGGCATTGCTGAGCAAATTTGAACGATGAAATTGTGAAAAGTTGCGTCAAGAAGCTCCGACCTTTGGTCGGAGAGTTTCACTGCCGTTTGTTTTGCTAGTTTTTCCCATTTGGATAACGAGGGCGTTTTTCTGCCCCTCTCACTGGCAAGGGCCTGAAAATGATAATCTGGGACAAAAGACATCACGTCAAATGCCTCTCTGGCATTTCGGTTTCAGCGGGTTGCAGGAATCTGAAAAGGTTGCATCTGTTTGTAATCCTGCTGTTTCTTATCATCCTATCAATCCCGTTGAATACCCCCTCCGAGGGGCGGGTCTATATCGATATTAACGCCCCGTATCTGAGGAAGATCCCAACGGCCGTCCCGATCTTCAAGGACGTGAGCGCGGAGCAGCCTAACGGCCAGTTTTCCAAAATGCTTTCTGACCTCCTGGCACAATCAATAGAGTTTACCGGGTTCTTCAAAATACTTGACCGTGAAAGCTTTCTTGAGAATCCCCAAAAAGCTAGCTTAATGCAAAATGCCATCAATTTTAAGAACTGGACCGACGTTGGCGCAGAGCTCCTCATAAAGGGAGGGTTCCAGCTCACCGGAGACCTGCTTGAAGCGGAACTTCGGCTTTTTGACACTTTCGGTGGCCGGCTGATCCTGGGCAAGCGTTACAGAGGCAAACAAGAAGATCATAGGCCTATCATCCATCGCTTTTGCGACGAGGTCATTCTTAACCTGACGGGCCATCGAGGCGTTTTTAGCAGTCAGATTGCGTTCGTCTCAACCACTACAGGGATCAAGGAGATTTATATCGCAGATTTCGACGGATACAATCCAAAGCAGGTTACACAAACAGGAAAGATTACGCTTTTTCCTGCCTGGTCCTCGGATGGCAGGTGGTTGGCCTATACGGACTACAGGCATGGAAACCCGGAGCTTTTTATAAGACACGTTAAGGAGAAACGCGACAAAGTGATCCGTTTCGAAGGCTCAACAAGTATCACTCCGGCATGGGCCCCAGGGCGGTTTGCCTTAGCAGCTTCTCTCTCTCATGAAGGCAACCCATCGATCTATCTATTGACTGGAAACGGAGAGATCATGAGGAAACTTACACGGCATTGGGGGATTGACGTTGCCCCCACGTGGTCGCCTGATGGTGAGGAGTTTGCCTTTGTATCGAACCGATCCGGATCTCCCCAGATCTATATAAAACAAGTCGAAGTCGGCCGTGCCCGCAGACTCACGTTTCAGGGAAAGTACAACACCGCACCTCAGTGGTCACCTCGGGGCAACTTAATAGCTTACGCAGGCTTCAACAATGGCCACTTTGATATTTACCTGATTGGGACAGAGGGACAGGGCCCGATTCAGCTGACTCGAGACACTGGGAGTAATGAATCTCCAACGTGGTCTCCGGACGGGACCCTTATTGCCTTCAGTTCCACCAGAGAAGGGCCCTCCAGGATCTATGTGATGAATGCCAATGGGACGGATCAGCGTCGTCTCTTGGTCCTCACCGGTGAACAGACCAACCCGAGTTGGTCACCCCGTCTCAGTGGCGACTAACGGCCTGATGGGTCTGATGAATCTGGACACTTGACTTTTTTCCCAGTTTCAAGTAACCAGAAGGCTAGAAGGAGAATAGCCGAGTACATTTCCCATCCATTGTCTTGAGTCACACACGCTTGGGCGACAGCCCGTCGAAAATAAGTTTACGTAATTAACTTTTGCTTCAGAGGAGGTAGGATCATGACGAAGAGGTTCTGGATAGGCTTGGTGCTTGTGTTGGTGATTCCCGGGCTCATGTTTGCAGCTTCCTGTGCCAAAAAGAAGATTCCGTCTGGGTCTGAAGTGGCTCCGGCACCGGCAGAGGAGGACGCTGAAGCGAGACGTTTGGCAGCAGAGGCCCGAGCAAGGGCTCTGGAAGAGCAACGTTTGCAGGAAGAGAGGGCACGCCAGGAGCGTGAAAAGATGGCTGAGCGAGACAAATTCGAGAAAGACGATGTTTACTTTGAATATGACAAGGCGGTACTCCTTCCTGAGGCCCGGGATAACCTTAGGAATAAGGCAAAATGGCTGACGGCAAATCCTGACATCTCAGTTGTCATCGAAGGCCACTGTGACGAACGCGGGAGCAATGACTACAATATGGCTCTCGGGGATCGACGTGCCGGAAGTGTCAAGACCTTTCTGGTGGATTTAGGAATTGCATCTCAACGCCTTACAACCATCAGTTATGGCGAGGAGAAACCGGTTGATCCAGGACACGGCGAAGAAGCATGGGCCAAGAACAGACGGGCTCATTTCGTCATAGAGTAAAGCAATAACCATACAATCGTAATGGGTGTTCCTATCGATTCCGTGAGAAAGGGGATTCATAGGAACGCCTTGCTTCCCCTTTTGTCCCTGGAAAGGATGGCCTAACCTCTCTTTTACGGCGGGAGCAAAGAATCCAATCACGCGGCGTGTCTCCACTGTCTAACTTGGAATGTGAGGGGGTCCGAATATATGCGCGGAAAGATAGGTGCGTCATGGATGGGCCTTGTGGTATCTGGGCTGATATTCTTGGGGGGGTGTGCCTTCCAGGACGATCTTATAGCGCTCGAGGACCGCGTGATATTCTTAGAGCGGCAATCAGAGGAGGAGACGGCATCGCTTCGGTCCGAGGTGGGGCGTTATCAAGAAGATCGGGCAAAGTCTGACCAGGATTCTCGCAGCAGACATGCCGAGCTACGTGCGCTTGCAAATGAGGTTAGAGAGGAAATAGGACAACTTCGTGGAGAGCTTGAACAGAGCCAGCATGGTGCCGAGAACCTGGAAGGGTCCGTTCAAAGCACTCTGGATCGGGTTGCCCGGATAGAGCAATATCTGGGGATAGGGCCTTCAGAAAAGCCCGCAGCTTCGGATGTGGACCAAGATGAGGCTGCCGACGGAGCAGAGGAGGTTGAGGATACTCCAGAAGCCCTGTATGCCAGGGCCAAGAAAGGCTTCGACCAAGGCCAGTATGAAAATGCCCGAGAATTGTTTCGGTCGTTCCTAAAAAAGTATCCGAAGTCAGAAATGGCTGACAGCGCGCAGTTTTGGCTTGGGGAGATTTATTATCACGAGAAGTGGTACGAAAAGGCCATATTAGAATATCAAAAGGTTATTGAAGACTACCCCAAGGGGAATAAAACCCCTAGCGCGTTGCTTAAGCAAGGGTTTGCTTTTCTTAATCTTGGTGACAATGCCAATGCAGGGCTCATCTTGAAGGAATTGATTCGAAAGTTTCCCGATTCCAATGAGGCCAATGTCGCCAAGAACAAGTTGAAGACATTGAAGTGATTTGCAGGGCCGAAGCCTGGGTTTGAAATCAGCACTTAAGGTTATCGGGATAGATCCCGGCCTAGCCGAAACCGGTTTTGGGATAGTCCAAGGGTTTAGCTCGCGGATAGGAGACTATACCTTCGGCACGATTCGAACCTCAAAGGCCGAGACTTTGCCTGACAGGCTTCACTTCATCTTTTCTGAGCTCAGTTCCGTTCTTAATTCCCAAAAGCCCGACCTGATGGTCATCGAAGACATCTTTTCCCTCAAAAAATATCCGAAATCGGGGATTGCCCTGGGCAAGGTATGCGGAGTCATTCTTTTAGCATGTTCTCAATGCGGCATGGCAACCATGGAAGTACCTGTGCGGGAAGTCAAGCGTATACTGACCGGAAATGGCAAAGCCACCAAGCGTCAGATGGAAAGAGCGGTGAGACACTTTTTGAAAAGAGATACGCCCATCACGCCGTCACACGCGTCTGATGCCATAGCTCTTGCCTTGGTAGGCATATTGCGGCGTGCTTGAAATACTGTGAACCACAAAGAGAGCGCATTTCCTGTCCCGACTTATCGGGACTGCAGGAGACTTCAAAACGTCATCTATGGGCCGTGTAGAGAGTGACAGAGGCAGAAGATGATTGGATACTTGGAAGGCAAACTGCTAAAAAAGGATGAGGATCGAATATTGCTGCTGAATAACCAGGTCGGCTACGAAATACTTCTGCCGGCGGTTGTAAGAAAGACCTTTCATGCCAAAAAGGCCGGAGACGAGGTTGCCCTGTACATTTACTATCACCAAACCGAGCGGCAGCCGAAACCGACCCTGATTGGTTTCAACTTGGAGGTTGAGCGCGAGTTCTTTAGTCATTTCATTTCCGTCGAAGATATCGGGCCTATGAAGGCGGTGCAGGCCCTCTCGGTGCCGGTTCGCGACATTGCCAGAGCCATTGAATCTAGAGACTCGGCATACCTTAAGCGACTGAAGGGCATCGGAAACAGGACAGCCCAGAAGATTTTGGCTACCCTTGAGGGCAAGGTGGCTAAGTTTGCACTCATCCGGCAGAGCGAAGATCACGCTGAGGCTGTTGATTATGCAGATTTCGTAGAACAGGTTCAGGAGGTCCTTTCAAAACAGCTTGGTCATACCGTGAAAGAGGCCAAGGAGATGATCGCTGCAGCCTTAAAAAGGAATAAAGACATAACCACAGCAGAAGAGTTGTTTGAAGAAGTTTATCGCGGGGAAAGCGCCTGATGGAACGACGGAACCCACCGAGGAGGGGTGCTGCCGGCGAAAGCGCCGGTGATATACTTTCTGCAGGGCCCGGGGATATGGAGGAAAAATCGGAGTTCATCAGCCTTAGGCCAAAACGCCTCAAAGAATATGTGGGCCAGGTGAAGGTCGTAGAGACCCTCAAGATTGCCATCGAGGCAGCGCTTAAACGTAAAGAGCCCCTGGATCATGTGCTGTTTCACGCTCCTCCTGGCTTGGGAAAAACGACCCTTGCCCATATTATTGCCGAGGAGATGGGCGTGAACATTACCGTAACCTCTGGGCCGGCCATGGAAAAGGGGGGCGACCTCTTGGGTATACTAACCCATTTGGAAGAAAGGGATGTCCTCTTTATCGATGAGATTCATCGTCTTCCCAGGGTGGTGGAGGAGTTTCTCTATCCTGCCATGGAGGACTTTGCAGTCGATTTTATCTTTGACAAGGGGATTCACGCTAGAAGTCACCGTTATCGCCTGGAACGGTTTGCTTTGGTCGGAGCCACGACCCGGGCAGGATCCCTTTCGCCGCCTCTTCGTGAGCGATTTGGGATATTCAGGACCCTTGATTTCTATTCTGAAGGGGATTTGACTCGCATTGCCAGGCGTTCGGCCGCCCTATTGGATGTTAGTATCGACAACGACGGCGCCAACGAGATCGCCTGCCGCTCCCGCGGCACCCCCCGCATCGTCAACCGGCTGTTGAAGCGGGTGCGGGACTTTGCCCAGGTAAGGGGTGACGGAGTCATACACAAGGCAACGGTTCAGAAGGCATTGGAGCTTGAAGGGGTAGACAAAAAGGGACTGACAGCACTGGATAGAAAGTTTTTGAAGACCATCATAGAGTTTTACAAAGGCGGCCCCGTAGGCATTGAGGCCATTGCCGCGACCTTGCAGGAAGAGTCTGACACCCTGGTGGATGTTGTGGAGCCTTATTTGCTGCAAATCGGATTTTTGACGCGCACATCATCTGGCCGGAAGGTCTCAGAGGAAGCATACCGACATTTTGGTTTGCCGGTTCAGCCGGGGCTTTTTAAGTAACGGACTCAAGTTTCGCTCCCGTTTCAACTATTTGAAGTACGGCTAAAAAGTGAGAAATTTCCTCTTCAACACTCGATAATGATGACTCACCGCTTTTACACTAACTGGAGCTTGGCAGGTAAGCAAATTCGCTTCACTGCGGCCTCTAATGCCTTTAGTAGTCTTGCATATGTTGTGGCTGGAAATGGCTGTAGGCTTTTGTTCAGCGAAATTCCTTGCCTGCCTATGAGATTCCCCCTGTATTGGACGAAAACCCCCAGCATACGCATCACAGGCTTCATTCAGGGGTGGGAACTTAGGTAACGGAGTCATGGAATGTTGGAGTCATGGGGTACTCCGACACGCCTTATTGCTCTGTTCCGTCTGTGCAAGGCGGAATCGCCCCAATCGAAGTGGTCGTTGCCATGAGAAGAGTCCCTGTCATTACTCTGCTTACTGATTTTGGGCTTCAGGATGAGTATGTCGGGGTAATGAAGGGAGTCATCCTGTCCATAAACCCAGACGGTCGTCTAGTTGACATTACGCACAATGTTACCAGGCACGACATTACACAGGCAGCTTTGGCAATAAGCGCTTCGTTCAGGTATTTTCCAAAAGGTTCCATTCACGTGATTGCGGTCGATCCCGGCGTTGGTGGAAAGAGAAAAGTCATTTGCCTGAAACAAGAGGGCCATTTCTTTGTGGCGCCGGACAATGGCGTCCTGAGCATGGTCATCCAGGATAAAAAGGTTGAGAAAGTCTGTGCAATAACAAACCCCAAGTATTTTCTGAAGCCAGTCAGCGACACGTTTCATGGCCGAGACATATTTGCCCCGGTTGCAGCGCACCTTTCCAAAGGTGCAAAGATGCACCGCTTTGGAGAAGAGATCGCCCTGGCAGACGTTTGCAGACTTGAGATTCAAACACCCTCTGTCTCCACAAACGGTGAACTCGTCGGCACTGTGATAACGATTGACCATTTTGGAAATCTTGTGACAAATATCAGCCAGGCGACCTTTGAAAGGTTTAGAGATAATGCAAAGTCGCGGCAGGTTGCAGTCAGGCTGGGAAGGTTTAAGATCAACGGGGTGTCAAGGTCTTATGAGCGTGTGAAGGTCGGTTCACCTGTTGCCATCTTCGGAAGCCGCAACCTCCTTGAGATATCTTTGAACCAAGGGGATGCCGGTGTCCATTTTAAGGCGAGAGTCGGACAGACCGTAAAAGTTAAGTCAATCAAGAATAACGACGCATAGCCATTGTACCGCGTGTTCTCGGGTTGCGTACTTAGCTCTCAATATTGATCCTGCCAGGTCTATTGGCTTACCTCAAACACTGCGCGCCCCAGATCGTAGATATCCAGGGCAGGTCCTACACAGTCAACTACGTCACCTAATTTTTAGTGAAACCCTCAAACAGGAAGAGTGATAGTGCAAATGGTTCCCTCACCGACTGTGCTTTGAATTTCTATGTTCCCGTTGTGACTATCTATAATCTCGCGAGAAATGGCCAGCCCAATCCCCGTACCTTTAGGCTTAGTCGTAACAAATGGATCGAAAATCTCCTTTAAGCTTTCAGGAAAAATGCCTTTTCCTGTGTCACTTATTCGGACTTGAATGGTATCACCCTTCCGAAATGCTTCTATAGATAGTTCCCCACCGTCTACCATGGCTTCCACTGCATTCCTCACAATATTGATAAGTACCTGTTTAATCTGTTTTGGATCAAATGAGGCCTCGGGAATACCAGAGTCAATGAATTTTGTCACAGTCACGTGGTGTTTCTCAAGCTCGTAATCTAAAAGCGTACAGACCTCTTCTATGACTTTATTGATGCTAGTTATTCTCTTTTCTGGTTTGGACAGCTTGGTAAAGCCGCTGACCCCTGAAACGAATTCT
This sequence comes from Desulfobacteria bacterium, assembly GCA_041547605.1. Lineage (GTDB taxonomy): Bacteria > Desulfobacterota > Desulfobacteria > Desulfobacterales. Next base: position 27,720 of record JBFEUB010000007.1, on the reverse strand, counting down.
TCCAACCTTCTCGTTTCATTTATAATAATTTCCAGCTTCTTTTTGTTTTTGCCGTCCTGGTCTATTTTGCGAAGAACCTGTTTGGCAAAACCACCAATGACCGTTAAAGGATTCTTCACTTCGTGGGAGATGTACGCTACGCCTTGACCAATGGTTGCCAGCCTTGCCGATTGCAGGACTCTTTTTTCTAGCGCCTTCCTTTCCGTTAAGTCGCGAAAAAAGACGACATTCCCCAATACCTTTCCATATTCATAAATGATACTTGCCGATATCCATACAGGCACTTCACGGCCCGACTTGTTTAAAATGGTCGCCTCATAGTTCGCCAGCTTACCGGGCCCTCCGTATTCATCGGAGTACAAGTCTTCCCTTATTTTTGCTGCGTGACCAGGCGGATAGAGAGCTGCCACGTCCATTTTTCCAATAACTTCTTCGCTTGCATATTGAAAGATCTTCTCTGCACCTTCATTGAAAATCACGATGTTTCCTTTTTTATCCGAGGCAACAATTCCATCAATAGAGCGCTCAATAAGATTTCTCCGGAAATCGTACATCCTCCTCAATTCTTCCCTGGAGGCCTTTAAATTTTTGGTCATCTGAGAGAAGCCGTCCGCAAGCTGCACGATCTCATCAGCACCGTGAATTTTATAGACTTTGCAGTTGTAACATGCTTCTAGTTTTTCTGGAAATTCCCCCGTGGCGGAGCCTGTGCAAAGAGTGCCCTCGATATACCAGCACAGGACGTCGGCGTCTCCATGAGCCGGGCATTCGGCCTTATCACATGTCATAACCTCCCAACATCTTACCTTCTTGCCAAAATCAAAGCTCACATCCAGGTTTCCACGGCTAATCTCGCCGGTTAGGCGAGTAAGTTGGACTATGGGGCGGGTAATGGACTTTGATACCAATCGTATCAAGAAAAAGCCCACAACCACTATAGACACTATGCCCAGGAGGATCTCTCTATTTCGAATTGAAGCCACCCTGTTTTCTATAGGCTTCCAAGCAATTCCTACTGTTAGAAATCCCAATGTCTTCTTTTCACTTCCATGACATTTGTGACACACCCTCTTGTTATAAATAGGCATTGCATAACGAAATATCTTTTCTCCGAAACGTAGCTCCAAACCTTTAGCCAATGATTGGGAACGCACGGCCTCCTCAGTAATCTCAGAATACGTGAGTCTGCCAATTTCCTTTCGCTTTCCACTATATCTGATCAAACCGGTTGGGTCACAGAGATGTACTAAATCCAGATATTCCAGAGCATTCACTCTCTCCAGTATCTCCTGCACATCTTCCATTTCCCCGTCGAGCATTGGATATTCTATACTCCTCATCACCATATTACTAAACTCGAACGCCTTGCTTTCCTCCCTGCTTAAGTGAAATCTCGTTCGGGTCACCATATCCCAATAGGTAAACACACCCATTACTGTAACCAAAATTAGGCAAACGCCCAAAATCACCCTGACCTTCAGGCTGCCCAAGATCTTGGCTCTAAGGGTTTCCACAAAAGACACGTGCCACCTCATTGGGTGTATTCCCGAATGTGCTACCCGGGGCAAAGTAGTTCTGTTTTATTGACCAGCATGCTCGCCGCAAGCCCCGCCCGGAAGGGCGTGGAGGCTTCACATCAGGAATTGGCTCCTTGAGTTCGCCCAATACTCATTGCAAAGCGCTTTGAACCGCCTGAAGTAGCTCTTTTAAGTCCACAGGTTTATTGAAAGTGCGCGTCGCCCCCAACTTCTTTGCCACGTCAAGGTACTGTTCTGGTCCAATGCGCCCGCCTCCAGATACAGCAATGATTTTCACTTCAGGAAACCCCCGAAGTAGCTCCCTGATCGTCTCCAAGCCTTCCTTTTCAGGCATAATGATATCCGTTATGATTAAGTCGGCTGATTTCTCACGTTGAAGCCTGAGTCCCTCTTTGCCATTGGCGGCTTCGAAGACCTCATATCCTGAACGCTCCAGCATTTCTCTAAACACAGCGCGAACCTGCTCCTCATCGTCTATGATAAGGATTCTCGGCATAAGAAAATTCCTCCTCTGCTGCTGCGCTGGTTCATGTATCGTGGTGACCAATAGAAGATTTCTGACAAAATGTCACTAAGATTAGTTGTGGCCTTGTGGAAGCGGAAGCGTTGGAATTGTCTCAGTATGACCATAGGGAGTACGTTAAGCTCTTTCACACGGCAGCTGAAATCTGTGACAAGAGATTGTTCTGGAATGTTGTTGCCCGGAAAAGCGGCTGGAAATTCGGCCTGGAATCGTTACCGTAGGCTTGGTAAGCCGCTGATCCTGAGGCCGCATTTCAAGGTGTCAGTGGCAAATGGTAAGTTTTTCGGCCTCTAATTTGAGACCTTCTATAACACAACATTTAACCTGCAAATTTAGAAGCTTTCCCAGGCCTATCGCAATTATCTGAGGGCACACAATGTAACAGCCACAACGTTAGCAACTGATCACGTTTCAATGATCGGATTCTTCCTCCTTGAGCTTTTTGTCAAATTCACCCCTGCCGAAACGCAATTCATCTGTTGGCTTCTGGCCCAAACCGCTTAGGATTTCTCGCTTCACGTCGTCGCTCAATTCAAAACCTCGCGGTTTACTTCTTCCACCTCTGAAAATGCCATTCAATCTTTTAACGACCCCAGTTAATTTTCCCATTTTCTTGGCCTCCAGGACGATGTGGTGAGTGAGTCAAACCTCTTGCCCTATCTAAAATAGAACCCATCTCAAAAATGTGTCTGACGCCCCATGACGGCGTTGTCCCGATGTATCGGGACTCAAAATGCTCATCCCGCCGCAGCGGGACTGCGCGCCGCCCAGCGCCTTGCCCTGAATCCTGATCCACTTTTTTGAGATAACTTCTCGTGCGAGGAATAATCCGAATCCGGCTTCCCTTGCGGTATCTGTGACATCAGAACAATGAGACCACCCATATCACAAAATTTCAGGGCTGACCAGAATTGGGTATTATATGGCAGGATCTTGAACTGCAACAGCGAGCGCATTCCCCGTCCCGATTCATCCTGGTCTATTGGGGCTTGTCGGGACTGCGGGGAGCTTTAGTGCTGCCTGGACAGCTATTTTGGCAACAGCACGTGTAGGTCTGACCGCGTTATTTTTTCTTTGGTAAAGCGCTTCACATAGATGGGTTCAGAATCGGAAGCCTATAACCCCCGTTGCGGAAAAGCCTTCTACCTCCACCTCAAGGCTAGTATTGGCAACATGAAGGCTTACATTGTCGGTCGACGTGTATTTTCCCTCAAGCCCCAATAATATCTGCGGTGAGACATCTACTTGAAGCCCGGCTAGCAGATGACCGCCCCAGACCACCTCGTCATCATCGTCGGAAGCCGGGAATCCGAGGAAAGAGAAGGTAGCCCTGGCCTCCAGTACGTATAGCCCGAACCCGGCCCCAGCATAGAGCTTTATGTTATTGATGGGCAGGATGCCCTTCGCGGTAAACGTGATGGGTACTGCCCAGGAATCCACGTCGGCCTTTATAGGACCGAAGGGAGTGTTTACCGTGCCATCAAAATCGCCTATCCCGACATATCCCAGTCCGCCTTCGATGGCGAGGTTGGGATTAAAGTAATGCTCGACGGTGACCTCTGCCGTAAAACTGTCTTCAAAGTCTTGGTTGTCGGGAAAGAATGCCCCGCCCTTAAAAGAGAGGTAGTTCAATGTGTCCTGGCCATACGCCGCCGCCGAAAAAAGCAAGACAAGTGTAAACGCCAAGAAAAAAATCATCCGCGTAAGGTATTTCATGGTTACTCTCCTTAACATGACGTATTGAGTACACGCTTGTTTTTGGGCAAAGACCTCGGTTGCAGCTGGGTTTCAAGGTGCCTTCCGAGACTGTCGAAAAACCCTCAAAGCCATGATTCTGAGGCTTTTCGCAGTTAGTAAGTGGCTGATTTGCTATAGGCGAAGACAGCTAAAATGCTCCATTTCGACTTTTTCGACAGTCTCTCCCGTTATTTTAAATATCCTTTGGGGCAAGATGTCAGCCACATAGCATAATGTTTTCGACCTAACCAGGATTGGGCATTCTGCCGCGCTATCCTAAATCTGGGCTGATTCACAATCAATAGCAGAGAGATGGAATTGATTGTCTTAGAAGTTTTGTTTTGTAATCGTGTATGTTGCGTCCGGTTCTTACCGCGAAGTCGTACACTCGGAGGTTCTAAAACTCCATAAAAAAGGCACCTGGAACGGTGAAATCCAGATGTATAGCAGGAAGTCCTACTTTTGCAAGAACGACGAAGTCAAAACATACATACATTATAACAGAAAAGGCCGTCACTGACCTGGCCCTTCCTCTTTGAACATGGGCAATCGCACAGCGGCGAGAATCATGTGACGGTCAATCCCAATAGGTGGGGTGTTTGAGTAAAATATCAGAAATGATAAGCAGCTCCCAAGGTGAAGATAAAATAGAGAATATCCATTTCTCGGTCTCCAAGAAAGCCCAAATCAAACGAGAGATCGCCTAAGCTGAACACATAGCTTCCTTCTAACCCAAAAGAGACATTTTTTGTGGGAAAGAAGTCTACGCCTACTCCAAGCTTGCCACATGCCTTGTCAGAGTCAGACTCTGACAAGGATGTACTAAATCTCACAGAAGGTTCTATGGTACTTATTTTGGCGTCCACATCGGCGGGCATGACTCCGGCGCCAAAGGCTATGAAGGGGCTAAAATTTCCAGGCTTAGAAAGCTTACCCGCAATCATTTTTGTCCATGCATCCTCCTCTTTTTCATCGTCAAAAATTGCAGGCAAGACTATCACACCAAAGGCACTAGTAAGGTAAAGAACGGGGTCATTGCCATCCGGCATAGCCTGTATCTCACTGTCACCCCAAAGAAAGGACCCCGGCTGACCCGCGTCCCATCCTTGCCCAATCAAATAATCGCTCTCTATCCGTGAAAGGCTACCCTGATACGAACTGGTTGCCTGAATGAGGGGCGTTTCAGCTTGAGCCACGGCCCCGAACTGTACCATGAATACCATCCAGACCAGCGACAATATTGATTTCATAATCGCACAACCCCTTCAATTATTTAAGCATCTTAGGACCAGCTGGGGAATAATCCCGCCCTTAAGCTGGTCAACCAGAAAAAAGTTGATGCGATTGTGCGGCAACATGCAAATTTTAATGCAATTATCGCGCCAGGTTCCTTTTAAGGAGACACGGCTTTTTGGTCACAGAATACGCTGGAAAATCAGTAGGTTGGGGTCAACTTGCGGGGGTCACAGGAAAACCGTCGGGGGGTGGGGTAACCTCTGGATGACGCGCGGCAATGCGAGAGGGGGTTTGCAGCCCATCGAGGCTTGGCGCCACATAACGTGAGGCCACGGTGGTTATCTCTGACGGGTATGGATCAGGCAGGTTTCGGTCAAAACTCCTATTGCTGGTTTCGTTGCCTATGGTTATGTCGGCTAAGGATGGACTGCGTTGCACTCTGCACGCCTTCAAAGTAGGCCTGTACGGCATCTGTCATATCCTGTGTCGTCTCCAGACGGGCGATAGAGGCACGAAACCGACTTCTGCGTGGGAGGCCCTTGGTAAACCACCCTAAACGGCTTCGCATCATAAGTACAGCCCGGCTCTCTCCAAAACACTCCACGGAATACGCAATGTACCGAACCACTGTATGAAGGCGTTCACGCAAGTCTGGCCGCCTGGAGGTGCTGGATTGAAGGAGGCCAAGGGCTTCGGTGAAGACCCAGGGGTTTCCGATGGCGGCCCGGCCTATCATTACAGCATCGCAACCCGTTTCCCGCTGCATTCTGAGTACATCTTCCGGCCCTTGAATGTCTCCGTTGCCTATGACCGGAATGGAAACCGAATCTTTGAGTCGGGCGATCAAGGACCAATCCGCCTTTCCGCCAAACCCTTGCGTGGCCGTCCTGGGGTGGATGGCTATGGCATCAACGCCGCACTGTTCCGCAATGTGCGCCGCCCTGACTGCTTCGTCTCCTGAAGGCTCCCAACCGGTTCTCATCTTAATGGTCAGGGGAACACTGGTGGCACTGCGGATTGCCCTCAAAATTGCTTCCAGTTTCTGTGGCTCTCGCATCAGGGCCACACCGGCCCCCTGTCTGATTACCTTTCGGACCGAGCATCCAAGGTTAACGTCAAGAAGATCCGCACCCGCGCTCTGCACTATCTGGGCGCCTTCTCTCATAACCTCTGGGTCAGCGCCAAATATCTGTGCTGAAAGGGGCCGCTCAGCAGGATGGGTGGCCAGCAGTTGTGCGGTTCTTTTTGAACCGTGCACAAGGCCGTTTGTGCTTACCATCTCTGTGACCACCAAGGCACATCCGGCTTCTTTCGCTAACCGCCTAAAGGGGAGCTCAGTGATGCCAGCCATGGGAGCGAGAATCAAGGGATTTTCTAAGACTAACCCGCCGATTTTCATGTGTGCTGGTAGAGCATAATATTGGAGACAGGAACGATGTTTTATCCAGTTGGTTTCATAGCACAGCCTGTATCTCTTCAGCCCTGATAGCACCCTCGCGCAGGACCTTCGGGGGTTCTATGGTCACATCCACCACAGTAGATCCCGCCCCACCCGGAAGGCTTCCTGCGTCAAGGACCAAATCGACCTGATCCCTGATGTGCATATCCAGCCGGGCTATCGTACTGCAGCCCCCCTGTCCGGAAATATTGGCGCTTGTCCCCGTAATGGGACTCCCCAAGGCTCTTACCAGGCTGCAAGCAACGGCATGGCTCGCAAGGCGTATCCCGATTTTTTGCGTGTCGCCGGTGAGGTTGGATGGAAGGAGTTTTTCAGCCAGAAATACCAGGGTGAGACTCCCCGGCCAAAACGCTTCCATCAGCTGGGTGGCCGACTTTGGAATGAATCGCACCAGGGGATTAAGTTCGGCCAAACATGCAATGAGGATAAGGATTGGATTGCGGGGGTCGCGCTGCTTCACGCGAAAGACTTTGTCTACGGCTTCAGCACGCAGGGCCGATGTCCCAAGGCCGTAAAAGCTGCTTGTGGGGAAAACCACAAGGCCGCCCGTGCTGATCAATGTGGCAGCCTTGCCTATGGTATCCTCATCAGGGGATTCCGGATCCACACGAAGGATTTCACAGCCTCTCATTGGCACATGGTTCCCGGCGGGTGTACTCACAAATGGTTCCGCAGCTTTTCGGCCTTTTCTGCCACCTGGTCGGCAAGCTCCTTTTTGAATTGTTGCAGCCTGCTTTCGACCACGGGGTCGCTGATCGAGAGGATCTGTGCAGCCAATATGGCGGCGTTCCTGGCCCCGGGCGCGCCCACGGCCATGGTGGCTACGGGCACGCCAGCGGGCATCTGGACCGTGGCAAGGAGGGCATCGAGGCCTTTCAGGGAGGAGGAGTCCAGGGGAACGCCGATCACAGGCAGTGTGGTGAGTGCCGCAACGGATCCCGCTAAGTGCGCTGCAGCTCCTGCTCCTGCTATGATAACCCTGAGCCCCCTGGCCCTGGCTGAACGCGCATATTCAGCCGTTCTTTCCGGACTGCGGTGGGCCGAAGCAATCGTTACATCAAAAGGTATGTTCAATTCGTTTAGGACCGAAGCAGCCTTTTTCATTACGTCCCAATCCGAATCGCTGCCCACGACGATCCCCACAACAGCAGACTTGTTCCCACCCTCAGCTTGTTTCATGATCCACTCCGTTGCTTCATAATCCTATGGTATGGCGGAACCTCAAACAGTTTGCACCGTTGTTGTTGTGATCCAAGAAGGCAAGCTTCTTGACGTTTCTATAGGCCTTTTCCCTGGCTCCTTCCAGGGTTTGGTCTCCGGCCACCACGTGCACAACTCTCCCCCCATATGTGACCAAACCCTTTTCTGAATCCTCATCCACACCAGCAAAATAGACCGCAATGCCCCGCTCTATTTCGTCCAAACCAGTGATCCTGTGGCCCTTCCCGTAACGGCCGGGGTAGCCCTTGTTCCATCCTCTGGAGGCCTTTGAGCGCCCTTCCATGGCAATAACGTCCACGTAGTGCTGTTTATTCCACACCTCCTTGACCTGGTCCAGCGATCCGTCCCACACCGCCATGCCGATCTCAAAGAGGTCGGTGCTCAATTTCCGCGCCAAGACCTGCCATTCAGGGTCTCCATGTCTCACGTTGATTTCAAAGACATCAAGGTTGTCGTACGGGTCTAGATTCAGCCCAAAATAAAGAACCCCTTTGTACTGCCAGCCCAAGTGGTTATAAATCTCATTCACGGTTGGATTGACAATTTCTTTTATGATTCTGTTGATCAGCCATGGGCTGACAAGCTTGTGTGGGCAATAACATCCCGTGCCGCCCGTATTCAGATTTCCGCCGAACTGCCCGATCGATTCCTTGTCGTGTGGATCAAATGCGGGCTTGTAGTCCTGCGCAAACATCCTAAGGGGCAGGGCGTGCTCACCATCAAGGTACGCAAAAAAGGAGATCTCTGTTCCGTATTTTCTTTCTTCAACGACCACCCTGTTACCTGATGCTCCGAAGACTTTTTCGATCATAATCTTGTCAATGGCAGCGATAGCGTCCGGCAGCTCGTCGCAGACAATGGCCCCCTTGCCTGCGGCAAGTCCGTTGGCCTTGACCACGACCTGGTAGCCAATATTGCGGACATATTTCTTGGCCTCTTCCGGATCGTCAAAGACGCGGTATTCTGGCTTTGGGACCCCTATTTTTCGCAAAAGGTCATCGGTAAATGCCCGGTCGCTTTCGATCCTGGTGTACTCCTTTTTCGGTCCCACAGTTCGTATGCCATGGTCATTTAAGGCGTCAATGAGCCCCTCTTCCAGGGGGTTCTCAGAACCTACATCCACGAGATCGACTTTCTGATCGACACAAAAAGTGCCGACTTCACCAAAGTCCTTGAAACGCACAAGCTCGATGAGCTTTCTGTCCACACGGCCTTTTGGTGTGTGCAGAACCCCGGGGTTTCCCGGACAGAAGTAGACTTTATCTACATGCTGGCTGTCTGCGTATGTGTCAGAAAGGCAATGGTCCCTGCCGCCTGAGCCGTAAACGAGTACCTTCATAAGCTTGTCACCCACGTCAATTTTTTTGAGCACTTTGCGGGTGCTTGTATAATAGATGTAGAGGCACTTTCAAGCGTAAAGATTGGTTGGGAGGGCGAGGAGCTATCGAGCGAACCCAAAAAGGGGTGAACATACAGGGCCTTACATGGGGCCGGGGGCTCGACCGGCTATCTTGCGTCCTTGGATCTGAATCGGGATGGGAAGTTCGGTGAGAAACAAAAAAGGACGCTTATTGAACAATCAATAGCGTCCTTTTGAATCGAATGGCTCCCCAGCACGGACTCGAACCGCGGACCCGGTGGTTAACAGCCACCTGCTCTGCCAACTGAGCTACTGGGGATTGGCAATCTTGAAACATAAATCAAATAATCACGGTTCGTCAAGCCAAAACCACTGCCTTTCTCCTGCGCATCACGCACAATGTTTGAAACTACCCAATTTGGCCCGATGGTGAGATCCCAATGGAATGTGTTGACCACAGGTTTGCCTTTGCCCAAACCTACTTTTATCTGCAGACAAACCTGTATGCGCTGCTTTCTCGGGGTGGGGGTTTTGTTTTTGTTGGGCGAAGATTGGACGTCATCCAATGATTGCCATAACTGATCTATTTTAAGAAGTTTTTCAGCATTTTTAAAAAATGAAAACCTTGTACCTAGGTACAATAAACCCCGTGACGGTAACATATACACTTGACATCAAACGTCACGTAAAAATTTAAGAAATTCAATCAAATATAAGGAGGATTCACCATGGCCGACATTCAAGAACCACCAGTATCGGCCAATATTTGAAAAGAAATGCTCTTCTCAGGAAACTTTCTGCGGCAAAAAATACTTTGAAGACTTTTGTACGTGAAGACAGAAACGAATTGTGGGGCTTCTAATATGTGGGAAGCGAGAATATTTCGTTTGCCTCGTCGGCCAGGTACCAGAATTCTCTCTTGCCGCTCGGCGTAGTGGCATCCGCTGTGCCGTTTTCATGAAAGAGATAGGCCTCATAGTAGCCCTGTTGAAGGACGCCGCTCTCACTTCCAGCCTCGATTCTGGCCCTCACACCGGGAGACAGGGTGAAGACCGGTGATCTGGGATTGTTATCACGATCTGTCGTGCCTATTTGCGACCCTTGACTCGGGCTATGCGTATAATTTATGCTGTCCATGTTGATGAAATTACTCCGGACAACTGTTACCAGGTTTCTACCATCTGACACGGCAGTCACATCAGAGGATCTATGTCTCATGTCCCCCAGGAAATTCCAGGCCATTTGCGTCAGAATGCCGAGCATAATTAATACCATCGCCATTTCTATGACAGTAAATCCGCTGTTGCCTCTCAGTTTTTTAAACATACGCTACCTCACTTAGACGTCGCACCTCTCAGGGCACTCAGTTTATGACTTTTTCCCAACTTCCGTTCACATGAACATGAGAGATATCGTCTGTCTCGGGGTATTCAACATTCCCGAAGCCCAAGGTACCGTGCTGATCTTTCCAGACCAGATACCGATTGCTAAGCTCTGACGTAATTTTTTCCGGTGGTTTGGCCTTTTGAGAACCGTAATCTCCTTCTGCTCTGATGTCTGCTGGAAGGGGAGGAGGCCTTTCCACGTTGACCCAACCATCATCCTGGAAGACAGATACACGGTCTCTCTGAGGATAGCCAACGTTTCCGAAACCCAGGGTTTTCTCATCTTTCCAGACCAGATACCGGGTGCTGAGTTCGGAGGCGATCGTCTCAACCGGTTTTCCTTGTTCGGGCTCGTACGCTTCCTCTTTGCTTGTTTCAGCAGGCGTGACAGGCCTTTCCACGTTGACCCAACCATCATCCTGGAAGACAGATACACGGTCTCTCTGAGGATAGCCAACGTTTCCGAAACCCAAAATGCCATGCCGACTCCTCCAGACCAAGTGGCGCTGGCTAAGACTCGACGCAATTACCTCAGGACCCCCTGTCTTTTTGGCAGTCTTGGCATCTGGAGTGATAGGTCCTTCCTCTGTTGGGAAAGGCACCTTTATGTCGTACCAGCTGCCCATGGCATATACGGTTTGCCTCTGGGTCGCAGGATACTGGACGTTGCCAATTCCCAAGATACCATTCCTGTCCTTCCATACTAAGTATCTTTGGCTGAGCTGATCTTCCAAGGTTGAAGTGGCATCAAGCTCGACGACTGACAAGATTTCGGGTCGGATACTCGCAATGATGCGACGTTTATCTCTTTTAGCCCAGGATGCGGGGGTTATGCCCTTTTCCCTGAGGCGGAGCATTTCCCAAAACTCTTCTCTTGATGTGATTGATATTTCAGGTCTCTCCGCAAAAAGACCTTCACGTCTTTCTGCTTGTGCTGGTTTAGGGGTCGGAGTTGGCGCGGCAACCATGACACCTGTTTCAACCCGAGGCATTAACCCTCTGTCTATTGAGGCAACCATCCTCCTGTTATCCCGGATAACGGTCTTGCTCAGGTAAAAATTGTTCCCTCTCGGCTCATAATACCAGTCGATCTCTTCAATGAACGATTTATTGCCGAGGTATTCCGGGTAAAGCTCAATAAGCCTGGACGGGTATGCTTGCTTTTTCTCGTAATACTTCTGCAGTGCCCTTGCCATCTGACCGAGTCCTGCTCTTGGGCTTTGCCTTGCAATTACCGTAACTCGGCTATACTCCTTTGCTTCATATTGCTCAGTTTCTTGTTTCCGTGTCACATGTCGATAAGCCATGAAGGCGACCCACAGCCCAATCAAGATTGAGATGGCGACAATATAATTCTTTTTCATATGGATTTGGTATCCTATCTGGGCGCTAGCCCAACATGCTGTTACGGTATTGGTAAGAAGACGTATAGTACTCAAGCAAAATTTGTGCCATGTTTTTGACTGTTTATACAAAGATTGTCAAAAATTAATGGCGCGGTTTCGATATTCAACTGGGGCACTATCGCACGGGGTTAAGTTTGGTGTCGAAAGATTGACGTTTCCTTAAAGAAGCTGCGAAGAATCTTCGACGCAAATAAATTTTGCTATTTTTTGATTTGCTCCGCAGCTCGGTCGTCCAATCATTAAAATCTGTATTATATACGAAGCACTAAGAAGCCATCTAACAAATGCGTCTGACGCCCCTTGGCGGCGTTGTCCCGATGTATCGGGACTCAGAATGCTCGTCCCCCGCAGCGGCGGGACTGCGTGCCGCCCCCCGCCCCGACGGCAAGCTCGGGATCTGCGACTTGCCCTGAACACTGATCCACTTTTTTGAGATAGCTTCTAATAAATCGGGTAAGTTTTGTCACCCTATCAATTCACGCCTCAGGGACCCTCCTCGTTGATACGCCGCGGATATTTCCTTTGACATTGATTTTTTTCTGCCTTATTTTCTGAATCTGAAGCTGTGCGGTTATACACAAATTGAAATTTCTGGGCAGCAGATGGAGGCTCTTTTCCTGACGACCCATCAAAGGCATTTTTTAGAGCCCGGTGTATTATGAGGATAAAGGTTCGCTCCTTGTGGGTCTATGGATGTGTTGGGTAAGAAAGAGGGACCATTCTTGGATAAGTCTCATCAACCAGGGATTCTAAAGGATGTGCATTTTTCTTGCAGCAGCCTTCCGTGTTACGAGGAACGAGCCGGTCGGCTGAACAAAGGAGGTATGTAATGAGGATATGCAAGCAGATACTCTGTCTGTGTCTGGTCTTGACCGTATGGATTGGCGCGGCACAGGCTACGGGAGCTCAGGAGGCTGTACCCGTCATAGAGATAGAGGAGGCCATCTACGAATTCCCTCAAGTAACGCAAGGAGAGGTCGTGAAACACGACTTCCGGGTCTTTAACCGCGGCAATGCACCCCTAGAGATTAAGACCGTAAAGCCCGGCTGAGGTTGCAGTGTAGCCCGGTTTGACCGGACTATCCCTCCTGGAGGCGAGGGAAACATAACTCTGGAAATACGGACCAAAGGATTTCAGGGTGAGATGCAAAAATCGGCTCGGGTATTTAGCAACGACCCCAAGCAACCCAAGATCACCATCGGCCTTAAAGGTAAGGTTTGGGCACCCATTCATGTCCAACCGCGCTATGTTCGTCTAAGGGGTACGGAATATGACGAGGTCAAGGGAGTTGTCCGCCTCAAAGGAGACAAAAAAGAGCCGCTGATTGCCAAACTCGCCGCGGTCTCGCTTCCAGAGAAGGTAGAAGCAAAGCTGAACGAAGTGGAGAAAGGACGTACCTATGAACTGGAGGTCAAAAACAAGGTTAAGGGCGAGGCGAGGTACACGGGAAGTGTGAAGCTGACCACCAACTATCCAGAAAAACCCGAGATTGTTATCGGGTTTACAGGCGATATCAGGGGACAACTGGAGGTGAGGCCCAAGGCCCTGAACTTTGGCCGCATGACTCAGGACCGATTGGGTAAGTTGAGGGATCGTCCCCAAGGCATATCGCGTTCGGTCGCGGTGATTCTCAATAAGGGCAATGACCTAAAGATCGAAAAAATAGAACTGGAAAAATCTCTCTTCAAGGTTTCCACCCAGCCAATCAGGCCGGGGCTGTCAACTAACATTCTAGTTGAACCAATTTTGGAAAAGCTCCAGAAGGGCGCAAATCAGGACCGTTTAAAAATCTATACAAATCAGAAGGGCCGTGAAGTATTAGAGGTACCTATCCGCTTCGACCTCCTATAATGAGGCCTTGATTTGCAAAAGGGCTGTCCGCGAGGCATTTAAGATTCCCTGAAGCTTCATGAGGGAATCTCCCACCACATGGAAGTCCGCTATTTTTAACGGTTTTTTGCCTTGCTCTGGACCAGCATGCAAACTTAAATAATGGCACTTCGTGGGAGACTTTTGCACAATCCCTTCCTGCTTATTCCTAACAGCTTTTTGACCCATCTATAGGCTTGCTCACTAAATCCTGGCACGCATTTCCTTTTTTGGAGCAAGCTCCCATTTGGGTCAAGCCTTCACGGGTTGTGGCCCAGACCGTTCTCTTGAATATGTTGCTCCTGTTGCGCAGCTTTGTTATCGGCAAGAGGATATCCTGTTTGAGGTCAGGTCACTGATATGGCTTGACAGGTCCTTCAACGGCACCATATTCGACATACGGTCTGACGTATTTACAATAGGCTTGTCACCTTGTATGCAACTGTTACGTGTGCCTGGTTCGTGACGTTCGATAACATTTGCCACTGACGAGCAGGATGAGGATTGACCTGCCTCAAAAAGGATATCCCCCTGGCGGTTCCCTGAATGTTGTGTGGACAGATATTTGGGCAACAGCCCGTTCAGGCCCAATCCTTGTGCAAAACTCGGCCTAACAGCCTAAGACTGTACAGGCTTTTCCCGATTAAAGAGGGGCGCGTTTGCTTTGCCTGGATGGGTTGCCCAAGAAGCTGATAATAGCCTCCGAAGTGGTTATGCAAAGGTCTTAGGATCGGAGGCGTGGGTGTGTCTGGGTACTGGATGTGACTATTTTCATTGGATATTTTTCAGTTAAATTTTTTCTTGTATGTGAAAAAATATTCTTGTATAATATTTTGTTTTAGAGGTCATCGTAAATTTTTGATCTGGGTTTTCGAGACTTCTCGATAAGGCCTGTGATCCAAAGAAAGGGGAGAGAAATTTGAGAGAGTTCAGTAGCTTGGAGGTCAAGGTGGTAAATAATGACCTTGAGAGGGCCATGAAAGTGCTTAAGAAAAAGATCCAAAATGATGGCCTGTTCCGACGCCTAAAGCTTAAAAAGAGTTACGAAAAGCCAAGTGAATGTCGTCGTCGCAAACGTCGCGAAAGCGAAAGGAGACATAGAATAGCCCGCTTGAAAAGGTCCAAGTTCGCCCGATCATAGCACATGCCTGTCAACCACCGAGCCCGGTCCTGCGACCGGGCTTTTTTGTCCCCATTCGTATTTTCCAACATTGTTGACCCCATCCTATCCCGGTTTTCTATACGACTTCAGGGGGTTTTGTGTTATAGGAAGGCCCTATGTTTTTCAGGGCCTGTTCTTGGAGCATACTTGTTGTTGTGGTGCTTTGGTCAGCATCTGCACTTGGAGGCGTCCCGTTAATTCACGGAGGCGCTGACCTTCCATACCTTATCAAAGCGGACTCACTGAGTTATGATGACACTAGCAAGACCTATAAAGCCAAGGGTCATGTGACGATTGTTCAGGGCATTCAGTCTTTGCAGGCAGACGCAGTCGACCTAAATGCAGAAACGATGGAGGCTGACGCCCGGGGTAATGTTCACTTTACATCCGGCCAGGATTGGCTCACCTCCACGCGACTCACAATGAATTTGGATCAAGGTATCGGCGTCCTTTACGATGGCACGGTCTTTATCAAGGAAAGCCATTTTTACATAACCGGGGGCAGGATTGAAAAGACAGGCGAAAATTCATACTATATTGAAGATGGCCGTTTTACCTCCTGCGACGGAGATCTTCCGGCCTGGAAAATCACCGGCAAACACCTGAAGGTCACGGTAGATGGTTATGGCAGCCTCAAGCATGCCGCCTTTTGGGCCAAGTCGGTTCCTGTCTTATATGCGCCGTTTTTGTTCTTTCCGGCAAAAGTAACCCGGCAGACCGGACTCCTCGTGCCACTGGCTTCTTATTCCGATCGAGACGGCTTTCAGTACACCCAACCGTTTTTTTGGGCCATAAGTGATAGCTCTGATGCCACCTTTTACGAATCCTACATGGACAAACGCGGCTTCAAACACGGTGTCGAATATCGGTACGTTTTAGCACCTGAAAGCAAAGGCGCTACCATGTACGACTTCCTCTACGACCGGCAGATCGATGACGGCACGGGTGCACAAGACGCGAGCAGGAGCGGCTACGAGGGATTCACGGGAGATGACGAGAATCGTCTGAATAGAAAGCGTTGGTGGTTCAGGATGAAAAGCGACCAGGGGCTTCCGGCTGGGTTCAAGGCAAAGCTCGATGTAGACGTTGTGAGTGATCAGGATTATCTGCGCGAGTTTAAAAGTGGTTATTCCAGTTTCAGCAGCAGCGATTCTTATTTCTTGGAGGAATTTGGCAGGGATCTGGATGATTATACCGATACTGTTCGGCTAAACCAACTGAGCCTGAACAGGAACTGGGACAACTACAGCTTGAACGCCGATCTACGGTGGTATGACAACGTCATCATCCGAAAAAATGGCGATCCAGACACAACCCTCCAGAGGCTGCCGCATGTCGAGTTTGATGGCTCAAAACAGCAACTCTTCGACTCACTCCTTTATTTTAACCTGGAATCCTCCTATGACTATTTTTGGAGGGAACGTGGAACAAAGGGGCATCGGACAGATTTGTACCCAAGAGTGTACTACCCCATGCAGGTTTTCAAATATTTCGATTTCGAACCCTCGGTTGGCGGCCGCGAGACCCTTTGGCAGATTGAAGAATATGGGGATGAGGCCCCTGCACAAGAAGACCGATTTTTTGCTCGTGAACTCTTTGATTTCAAAGCAGACCTGTCAACAGAATTCTGGAAAACATTCAATGTGAAAGGAAGAAAAGTTGACAGGATAAGGCATACGGTCAGACCCCAGGTTGTCTACGATTATATGCCCGTCCCGGAAGAGGAGGATCTTCCTAACTTTGAAGGTATTGACCGCATAGAGGAAAAGAATGTTGTGACCTATTCGGTAACAAACTTTTTTACGGCCAGGTCAACGAGGCAGTCGACCCAAGACCCGGAATCAAGTCCGGAGTCAGAACAAGAGCCAGGGGCACCACGGTATACTTACCACGATTTCTGTCGCATAAAATTTACGCAGAGCTACGATATTTTAGAGGCCCGGCGGGACGAGGGAGGTGGCAGCAAAAGACCTTTTTCCGACATAAAGGGGGAGTTGGAATTCAGGCCTCACCATTGCCTGGACCTTGACGGAGATGCCTCCTGGTCACCTTATGATAACGAATTCAAGAGTTACAACGCCATCGTGACTATGTGTGATAGACGGGGTGATCGTATTTCGGTCGATTACCTGTATTCTCGCGACGAGAGTGAAAGTATCTTGGCCACAGCCCTTGTAAAGCTTTTTCACCCTGTCTCGGTTTACGGAGAACATGAACGCAACATCCAAGAGGGAAAGAGCGTAGAAACGGTTATTGGGTTCATATATGAACCTCAGTGTTGGTCCTTGAATGTAAGCTATACGGATGACAGGGCGATGGATACGCAAGAATACTTTGTAGCGTTGAGTCTGTATGGCCTCGGCAAGATTGGGCTATAAGCGATCCAAAGGCGTTTTTTGGGGCGCTTTCCCCGTGCAAGGATGACCTGCAAAAAACTGGAGACTAAAGTCTAATATACTTGGTGTACTTATTGTAGCTGCTCGATAGGAAACTGGGCGGTCGGTCACTAATATTGCCTATTATACATCGACACGGCACCATTTGGGCAAAGACCACTGACCGAGTGGGGAACGCTCTTTTGGTTGCTCTTGGAGTAACGGTCAAAGCGTGCTAATATTCAAGGAAAACCTTTAGGCTCAGACGCAAGGCTCGTCATGGATCACACTGATTTTCAGTCCGCCTGGTATGTGGCCCACACCCGAAGTCGCTTCGAACAGGTCGTCTCTGACGGGTTTGGCAAGAAGTCGCTTGAGACCTTTCTTCCGAAGATAACGGTCATGAGCAAGCGCCGGGACCGGCGCAAGAAGATCCGGGTCCCGCTGTTTCCCGGTTATGTCTTTATAAGAAGCGATCTCAATCCCCATGAACGTCTTGAGATTGTAAAAACCACCGGTGTAGTCCGGCTTGTTGGAAACAAGGACGGCCCGATACCGGTTCCGGACGAAGCGATTGACTCCCTTCGCATTATTGTTGCCGTGGACAACCCTGTGGAAACCGGCACCCGATTTCGGAAAGGGGACCGTGTCATGGTTGTTGAAGGGCCTTTTGTAGGTGTGATAGGGACTTTTGTGAGGTATCGCGGTTTTGGGCGGGTGGTAGTTGCCATCGAGGCTCTGGGACAGTATGCCGCGGTGAACGTTCCCGAAGAACACGTCGAAAAGCTTCCGGACTTTGGCTAGTATCGTGTCCCAGGAGTTTGTTCCATAAATGCTCAATGATGCCCGGAAAAGGCTTTAAGCTGCCTAAGGACTATTTTAACGTTCTTTTGAGACGCTTCTCGTCTGATTATCCGGGAATGTTTTGGCTGCTCGGATAGCAGCCCATAGGGGCTTCTCGTTTCACCGCAATCATTCTGTGATCCCTTCTTCTTCCATTCTGCTTATTTCTTCATCATCATATCCTAACTCCTTTAAGACCTCTTGGGTATGTTCCCCATGGTTTGGTGGAGCAAGCCTGATGGTCCCGGGCGTGTCGGAGAATTTGACCGGTATGCCGATCTGGGTGAGTTTTCCCTCGGTGCGATGATCTGTTTGCAGGATCATGTCTCTTGCCACGAGTTGAGGATCCACGAGCGCCTCTGAGATTGAATTAACAGGTTCACAGCAGCAGTCTGCGTTCCAGAGAAATTCAATCCATTCCTGTCTGGTCTTTTCTTTGAAGATCTTGGAGACCTCAGAGATGAGGTGCTCCTGCTTTTCACCCTCGGCAAATTGGTGCCGAACAAGGTCTTTCCTGTTCACCAGCTTGCAAAATGCTTCCCAAAACTGTGGCTCAAGGGCGCCAAGCCCCATGAAGCGTCCGTCCTTGGTTTCGTAGATGCGGTAGCAGGCATACCTTCCTGTTAAAAAAGAATCGCCGGGCTTTGGGTCCTCCCCGTCACATAAAGTCTTGCCAACCGGCACTGGCAACCAGGCAAAGGAGCCATCAAGCATGGAGACATCGATGAACTGGCCCCTGCCGGTTTCTTGCCGGGCAATATAGGCAGCCAGGATACCTAACGTGGCCAGCATGGCACCTCCGCCAATGTCAGCAATCTGGACCCCTGGAATGACAGGGGGGCCTCCTTTAGTGCCGGTCGTCCCCAGGACACCGGAGAGACTAAGGTAGTTTAGATCATGCCCTGCCCGATCACGATAGGGACCTGTATAGCCGTATCCGGTTAAAGCACAATAGATAAGCCCAGGGTTTTCCTTTTTCAGTGTTCCGTATCCCAAGCCAAGTCTCTCCATCACTCCAGGTCTGAACCCCTCAAGGACGACGTCGTGTTGCCTCACCAGGCGTAAAAATATCTCTTTGCCCCAATCGGTCTTCAGATTCAGCTTCATGCTCCTCTTGTTTCTATTGATCATCAGAAAAAAGGCACTTTGCTTATGCACCCGTGGCTCCCACCATCTCATATAATCACCCCGCTTGGGGTCCTCTATTTTCAGGACGTCAGCCCCTAGATCCCCCATGATGAGAGAACAGTATGGCCCGGGGAGGAGCCTTGAAAGGTCAAGTATCTTCATTCCGGTAAGTGGTCCCGCCATGAGGTGTTCTCCTTTGCGGTTCAATCAAAAGGGTGATGCCGTGAGCAGAAATGCCACAAGAATCAACGGCCCAGTAAACCCTCAGGCGTGGATACCTTCACCTGGATCACGGGTATCTTTACTTGGGGGTAGCCTGGACACTAGCCGTCAAAATCTGTCAGGGTTCTTTGGCAAAACGATTTGCCATCCTGTTCAATATACGTAAAAGATTTATGGTCAGCAGTATGCCGCTCAGCAACAGGAGCGTTATGGGTACCCAGCAGTGACGCTGGTATGCGTGGTTTTCCAGGGCAACACTCATCCCTGCAAGACTGAAATAGAAAACGGCTGCGGCGAAGATTGAGATTATGAGACAAAACGGGTCGGAATCATGCCAGGGGGCAGGTGGCTTGCGAAATGAGGGGCTTTTTTGAAGTTTCATCAAAGGAATATGACTCGGGTAGAAATCAAACAATCAAGAAGTAGCATTTCGCAAATAAGGAAGCATAGCCTTAAATTCGGCAGAGTCGCTCCTTTTCAAGAATTCATAGAGGATCATTTCTGTTGAGCTGATTACAGCGCCTGCCGTTCTCATTCGATCCAGCCCAACTTTCCAGTTCCATTCCGTACGCGAAGAGGTAGCATCTGAGGCAACGTGAACATGGTAGCCCCTTTCCAAGGCTCCCAGGGCTGTTTGCGCTACACAGATATGACTTTCTATGCCGGACAGGACCAGTGTGTTCCGGGAATATCCAAAGGCCTTCATCCGCTTTATGAATCGCGCGTTATTAAAGCACCCGAATTCAACCTTGTCTAAAGGAGTCAATTCGGGAAACGCCCCTTTGATCGCTTCTACAATGCTTCCAAGCCCCCTTTCATACTGGGTGGTTACCACCAGAGGAATCCCCATTACATGGGCGAGCTTGATCAAAAGGATACAATTCGCAGTGACACGCTCCGGCTCAAAAACCCTGGGGAGAAGCTTCTCCTGAGGATCAATGACCAAGAGAACAGAGGTTTCAGGAGCCAACAGATGGGACTTCACGTCAAACACAACCTCGGCGAATGTTACCAAAAGCGCTTTACATTATCTTAATGTGCGCGCGGGGCAGCGTCAAGCAATAGCTGATCTATTGAAGGTTTATTATTCTAGTAGTATATAGCGTTATTATGACCGTGAGAAGAGGACAGATTCTGGAGCTAAAGATCGAGAATTTGATTCACGGGGGCAGAGGCCTCGCGCGAGTGAATGGCTTAGCCATATTCGTGGAACGTGCTGTTCCCGGCGATGAGGTTCGCGCCAAGGTGTCTAAGAAGAAAAAGGATTATGCTGAGGCCCGGATTGTTGAATTAACGTGTCCATCGCCTTTCAGGGTGAAGCCGCCGTGCACCTATAGCGGTGTTTGCGGCGGGTGCACCTGGCAACATGTTGATTATGAAAAACAGCTATTTTTCAAAAGAGAGGATGTGGTCGAATCCCTGGAACGCATCGGTCAGCTCAGGAATATTCTTGTGCATCCCGTCGTGCCGTCTGAGAAGATTTTTGGCTACCGCAACAAGATGGAATTTTCTTTTTCCGACCGGAGGTGGCTGTTGCCCGAGGAGCTCTCGAGGAAGGACATCTCCAAGGATTTTGCACTGGGTCTTCACGTGCCGGGCACCTTCAATAAGGTCCTGGATACCCATACCTGCCTCCTGGTGCCCGAGACAGGAAACAAGATTTTGAGTGACGTGCGGCATTATGTCAGGGAAAGTGGCGTACCGCCTTATGGGCTGAAGTCCCACAGGGGATTTTGGCGCTTCTTGATGCTCAGGCACGGCTCCGCAAACAATGAGTGGATGGTTAATATCATTACATCAGAAGACCACGTGCCATGGGTTCAACCTCTGGCAGACACGCTGTACCGTCAGTATGAAAATATTACCTCGGTGGTCAACAATATTAACACCCGAAAAGCCAGCATCGCCGTTGGTGAGTGGGAAAGACGTCTTGCAGGCGAGTCGTTCATTTCAGACAAGATCGCTAAGTTTGAGTTTGAGATATATGCTAATTCCTTTTTTCAAACGAATACCGCAGGGGCAGCCCGTCTCTACGAAGCTGTGGAGGCTTATGCCGGGCTAACGGGCCAGGAAACGGTGGTGGACCTATACAGCGGAACCGGTACAATTCCGATATTCTTGTCAGGAGGCGCGAAAAAAATCATGGGGATTGAAATTTCAGAAGAGGCCGTTAGGGATGCACAAAGAAACTGCCGGAAGAATCGTATCCGAAACTGTCAGTTTTTGTGCAAGGACATAAAAAATGGCCTTAAGGACATCAAAGACAGACCTGATGTAATGGTCATCGATCCCCCAAGAGCTGGTGTGCACCGCGATGTGATAAAGATGGTTCTGAGCCTGTCTCCGGGTCGAATCGTTTATCTGTCTTGTAACCCGGCCACATTTGCGCGGGACCTTGCTTTGCTAAAAGAAACCTATCACATTGCAGAAGTCCTGCCGATTGATATGTTTCCTCATACCTACCACGTAGAGTCTGTTGCACGCCTCGAAAAACTGCCATGATTGCGTCCGAGGAGCCATGGTCACTCAAGTAGAAGGGGTGTGTGAAGACGCACTGCGCTTGAGCTCCTCTACCAGTCCGTAGGAGATTCTCAGATCCCCGCCTCCGAACCCTATGTGCACGCCCGGCTTCACTGTTCCATGAAAATCTGACCCACCTGTAATAACAAGACCGTGGCGATGCGCAAGGCGTTCATACTGAGCTGTTCGAACAGGGCCATGGCTCGGATAGTATGCCTCCAAACCTTTTAGTCCTGCCTGTTTCAACCCTGCCACAATCCTATCCAGGTCCGCCTCGGTCTTTGCATTCAGGGTAAAGGGATGGGCCAACACGGGGACCCCCCCTGCCTGCAGAATCGTTTGCATTGCCTGCACCGGCAAGAGCCGGTACCTTTCGACGTAGGCAGGACGACCTTTTTTCAGAAGCTTGAGAAAGGCTTCGTTGATATTTTGGACAACCCCTTTGTCCACAAGCACTTGAGCAATATGGGGCCGTCCAATCTGGCCTCCGCCAGAAGCCTCTGAGATCTCGTCGTAGGTTATATCAACACCGAGATCTTTAAGTTTTTTCACGATCTGCAGGTTTCTTTTCGCCCGAGCCTTCTGCACCACCTTGACGGTCTGTCTCAAAGGGAGGTCATCCAGACGGATCAGGTATCCCAATATATGCAAGGCACCGAAGTCGAAGCTGGCGCTCATCTCGATTGCGGGCAGTATTTCAACACGAGAAGAGTCCTGGTGCTGCAACGCTTCAATTGAGCCGTCAACGGTGTCGTGATCTGTGATGGCTATGGCACGAAGGCCTAACTTATTGGCGGCCTCGATGATTTCTCGAGGCGAAAGCGTGCCGTCAGATGCAGTGGAGTGGATGTGGAGATCAATATACGCGGGTTTCCGGGGTGTATTTACACGTGGAACGCTCAAGAAGGTTCAAATCCCAAGGGCATTTTCCATCGCCTCTTCCCTGGTCTTGCAATCAATACATTGCGTGGTTACTGGGCGGGCCTTCAGGCGCTTAATTGAGATTTCCGATCCGCAAGTATCACAAATCCCATACGTATCGCTATCGATTCGCCCAAGCGCTTCCCGGATTTTCACGATCAATTTCCGCTCCCTGTCTCGTATCCGGAGCATAAAGTTGCGGTCGGCCTCAAGGGAGGCTCGATCGGTCGGGTCAGGAAAGTTTGCAATCTCACCTGTCATGCCCGATACGGTCTGACTCGCCTCAGATAGGAGGTTTTCCAGGCGTTCAGTTAAGAGCTTCTTGAAAAACTCAATGTCCTTCTTTTTCATGGCAAAATCTCGTAACCAAACATAATTATGGTAAATATAATGTAAAACCCGCTTTAGTCTCTTGCCAAAAGAAATGGATGATGCTGCCTAATAAAAGGGTTCTCCTTTACCACACCAAGAATTCCTTGTAAAGGGAAAAAGAACCCTTTTGATCCATCGCTATCGCCTGCGCGCTGGCCGTTTCACGTCATACGCTGGTACTAGGGATTCGAGGGCAATGGACCCCGAAATAACAAACTTCGTTCCAAGGCCGTTCACGGGACAGTCACGCGAACTTTACCGAGACCTTTACAAATATCAAGGTAGTGGTTATTATGGTTCAAGCCTTCGAAATAAAAGGAAAACTGTGTAACTTCATGTCGGAAAAGAACACCGACAAAAGAAAATCTAACAGTCTACGCTAAAAGAGGAGTTATCCATGGAGTACATCAAAATACGATTTGGCAAGAATCTTGAAGAGATGCACAGCAGGCTCCAGAGGAGCATAGACGACATGTTTCGTCGGGTGAATCCCATGCTGGTCATGCCGGAGCAAATGTGGCGGCCCCAGATTGATATTTATGAAACACCCGAAGAGATTATCATCATTGGGGAGATCTCGGGGGTACAAAAGGAAGACCTCGAGGTGGAACTGGATCAGGGCGCCGTAAGGATCTCAGGCAGGAGGCGCGAAATACCCCATGTTCCAGGGATGAGATATCATCTGGCGGAGATTGCTTATGGCAGCTTTGAAAGGATCTTGCTGCTACCGGTGCCAATCAATCCCGAAGGCGTCACGGCGTCATACACCAATGGCCTGCTCAAAATCACCATGGCAAAAAGACCTCGGGACCAGGTTCATCGGGTCCGTATCGAAGACGAATAGATTAAATGATCGGGAGACATACGAATGGAGATGGAACATCAGCGTGAGAGTTCCCCGCAGGAAGAGGAAACTCGTAAAATGCCAGAGGCCCTGCCGATTTTACCAGTCACGGACGCGGCAGTTTTTCCTAAAATGGTCCTTCCCCTGGTGGTGCAAGAAAAGGCATCCCAGTTGCTCGTGGACGAGGCCATGGCCAAAGACCGCTTGATCGGGCTCATTGTTTCTAAGAAGACGAACCTGAAAGAATCATATGAACCATCGGACCTTTACAGCGTAGGCACTGCGGCGTTGATCTTGAAGATGTCTAAACCGGATGAGAATGCCACCCAGCTTCTGGTCCAGGGAATCGGTCGATTCCGTATATTGGAGTACTCACAGAAAAAACCATATCTTCGCGCGCGGATCGCGCTTGTCCCTGAGCAAACGATCAAGGACATGGAAGTAGATGCCATGATGAGCAACCTTGTGAGTTTGTATCAACAAGTCTTGGAACTTTCTCCCTACGTGCCGAAGGAGTTGGGAAGTCTGGCCAAGTCTCTTGATGACGGGGGCATGTTGGCAGACCTCATTGCCTCCAGCTTGAACATTTCCAAAGATGAAAAGCAGAAGATCCTTGAAGCTGAGGATGTAAAGGAACGCCTGACAGAGGTGACACGGTTGATCAATAGAGAACTTCAGGTCCTTGACTTGGGACAGAAGATCCAATCGCAGGTCAAACAGGATATGGATAAGGCCCAGCGGGATTTCTACCTGCGGCAGCAGTTGAAAGCGATCAAGGAAGAACTGGGTGAAAAGGATGAGGACAAGACAGCGCTTGAAGATTATCAGAACAAGATTGCGGAAAAGGATCTTCCAGAGGAAGCGAAAAGAGAGGCTGAGCGAGAATTGGACCGCCTGGCCCGTATGCATCCGTCTTCAGCCGAGTACACGGTGGCGACTACCTACCTCGACTGGCTAACTGCACTTCCCTGGAGCGAGAGCACGGCGGATATACTGGATATCAAGAAGGCTCAGAAGGTATTGGATGAAGACCATTATAACCTTGATAAAGTCAAAAAACGTATGATTGAATACCTGGCAGTTCGCAAGCTCAAACCTGATTCCAAGGGGCCGATTTTGTGCTTTGTGGGCCCTCCGGGCACCGGTAAAACGTCCCTCGGACGTTCGATTGCGCGAGCTTTAGGGAGAAAGTTTGTCCGCATATCTCTTGGGGGCGTACGGGATGAGGCAGAGATTCGCGGCCACCGGCGGACCTATGTGGGTGCGCTGCCCGGACGCATCATCCAAGGTATCAGACGGGCCGAAAGCAATAACCCGGTCTTCATGTTGGATGAAATCGATAAAGTCGGGACCGACTTCCGGGGCGACCCCTCCTCGGCCCTCCTTGAGGTCCTGGATCCTGAACAAAACTTCTCTTTTTCGGATCATTACCTGGATGTTCCCTTTGACCTCTCAAAGGTCATGTTTATTACGACCGGTAATATCCTGGACACCGTTCCCCCGGCCCTTCGGGACCGCATGGAGGTGTTGGACCTCCTGGGTTATACGCAGGATGAAAAAGTGAAGATTGCGCAACGCCATCTCATACCCCGCCAGTTGGAAGCTCACGGTTTGGCGCCCGAACAGCTTAAGATCACTGCGGGTGCCATCAGGCAGGTCATATCTGGCTATACGCGGGAAGCCGGTTTGAGGAACTTGGAACGAGAGCTGGCAGCCATCTGTCGGGGTGTGGCTTGTGTAGTTGCAGAAGGGTGCAAGGACCTTGGCTCTTCACGCGTGACCGCAAGGGACATCCATAAGTTTCTGGGGCCCGTCCGCTTTCGTTCTGAGGTGGGAGAGAGGATATCAACGCCTGGCGTGGCAGCCGGGCTGGCGTGGACCCAAACCGGAGGGGACCTCCTCTTTGTAGAAGCCACGAAGATGAAAGGACAACGTGCCTTAACCCTGACTGGTCAGCTCGGGGAGGTCATGAAGGAGTCTGCTACGGCAGCCCTTAGCTTTGTCCGTTCGCACGCCAAGGAGATTGGCATACCTGAAGACTTTTATGAGAATCAGGAAATTCATATCCATGTGCCGGCTGGCGCGATCCCCAAGGACGGACCCTCAGCTGGCGTCACCATGCTGACCGCGTTGGCTTCCCTTCTGACTGATAGGACCGTGGCCAGCGACTTGGCCATGACAGGTGAGATTACATTGAGGGGTCAGGTGCTTCCGGTCGGAGGTATCAAAGAAAAGGTGCTGGCCGCGCACCGGGCTGGGATCAAGGCCGTCCTCCTCCCTAAGTGGAACGAGAAGGACCTTGAGGATGTCCCTAAGAAAGTCCGAAACTCTCTTAAGTTTCACTTCGTAGATACCATGGACGAGGTGCTAGATATCGCTGTGCCCGGGCATTAGGCCTCGGCGGCTCTCACCATCCTTGAGGAAAGCAATCAGAAATTGAGACGTCTTCCTAGACTTTGGGCTTGAAAAACCTCGCCAATATGGTAAACATCGACATAAGAAAGCATGAGGGTATTCAGACGCTGCTGAGTACCCTTTTTCTATAATCTTTGTGCAGCGTGGGCGGGTGCAGACGGCATCGCTCGGATGAAATCCGTGCGGTACGGGAGGTTCAAATCAGACCTGAAGACTGGCATCATAGAAAGAATGGGGAATCCTAGTCAGCATGAAGACCTTTGAACTCTCAATCGGAGACAAGACGTACAAAGTAGATGTTGAAAAGTTTGACGGCAAGCGAGCCATAGTACGGGTAGATGGCAAGCCTTACGAAATCGGGGTGAAAAAGGGCTCCAGCATAGTTTCGAGGCCCGCCCCACTATCAACGCCTACTCAGCCTGTTCCGGAAAAGGCGACACCGGCTGGCCCTGAGCCTCCCCTGGCTGGCGTGCCGTCTACCGCGTCAGGCGGAGAGGTAACCGCACCAATGCCTGGTCTGATACTCGACATTATGGTGGCGATCGGGGATCAGGTGGTGGCCGGTACGCCCGTGATAAAGATGGAAGCCATGAAGATGGAGAATCAGATCCCCTCACCAGTAAACGGAACGGTCAAGATTATTGCGGTCAAGGTAGGGGACAACGTTTCCACAGACGAGACTCTTATGGTGATAGAACAAGCATAGAAAGCATAAGGCGGGAGAAATCTCATGGCAAATGAAAACAAGATCCAAACCTTAATCGAAAAGACCGCAGAGGCCGAGGTGGGAGGTGGCGAGGATCGGATCGATGTGCAACACAAAAAGGGGAAATGGACAGCCCGGGAACGGATTCATTACCTGCTAGACCAAAACACCTTTGAAGAAATCGACAAGTTTGTCCTGCATCAATCCACAGATTTTGGCATGGACAAGAAAAGGTTCCCGGGAGACGGTGTTGTTACAGGGTACGGCCGTATCAACGGTCGACCTATCTTTGTCTTTGCCCAGGACTTCACCATATTGGGGGGATCATTAAGCCTAGCGGTAAGCAATAAGATCTGCAAGGTCATGGATCTTGCTCGAAAAAACGGCGCGCCACTCATCTGCTTGAACGATTCTGGGGGAGCCCGAATACAGGAAGGGGTCTCCAGCTTGGCAGGATACGGCAACATATTCATGCGA
>JBFEUB010000006.1:0-38520 GCA_041547605.1 Desulfobacteria bacterium | reverse complement strand
TGGCAAATGCGATCTTTCCGTCCTGGTCGATGTAGATGCCAGTCAGTGAGTTTTCAACCAAAGTGCTGTATTTTTCCTCCGATTTTCGCAGGGCCTCCTCGGCCTGCCTGCGCTCAGTGATGTCTAGCATATTTCCCATGATAGCAGGTCTTCCTTCATATTCGATGACGGTTGCCATCATTTCGCACCAGATGGTCTTGCCGTCCTTTCTGAGTCTTCGGACCTCATATCTCTGGGGGGCTGGTTCTCCTTTCAGTCTCTTTGAGGCTATTTCGCCCAAGACCTCTCTTTCATCAGGATGGATTAATTCCAAGGGATCCTTTCCCATCAACTCTTCAGGTTTATAACCATGGATTTCTGCGAATCTATTATTCAAAAACACATACTTTCCGTCCTGATGGATGAATATGCCGGTGAGGGAGCTATCGACAAGCCTCCTGTACTCCTCTTCCGATTTTCGCAGGGCCTCCTCGGCCTGCGTGCGTTCTTGAATCGATTCTTCCTCAATGTGGAAAATATCCCAAAACAACCGGGCGGCAACATGGTCAATCAATCGGACGTCCGCTGGTTTGGTTCGATAGATCTCACTGGCTACCTCATCGAGACCCGTCAGTTCGAGGATGATATCGAGATCTTTAAGCTTGTAAAGATCATGGTAGTTTTTTGTCGTGTATATGTTTTGTTCTTTAGCGTAAAGATAACCAACTGCCTGAGGATTGGTTGAGGCTACCCCAATTAGTTTCATGCGAAGCTGGCTGAGTTTTTCCGCAAATATCATATCTGTTATGGCCTTGCACCCGGGGCCGCCGCCAACAATGGCTACATTAAGACGCTCATTAGATTCCATCATGTGATCCCTTTTGAACGGTTTTGATCCAAAGAATTAGCGCCCAAGCACAAGAGAAGATTAATTAGTTATTTCCCAAAGTGGGAACAAAAGCACAAAACTTCATAACTATTCTTGAAAACGAGGAGCGAGTGTGTCTGATAATCAGTCTTCTCTGTGTAAGCTCGAATATCCCGTGTCCCGATTTTTTTTGGAACTGCAAGTGGCTTGAACTGCGATAGCGAGCGCATTCCCTGTGGCTTGCTGCAGGGTTCGCGAGCGAATCTAAAAATGGTACCCTTCCTTACAGTCGCTGCGAAGCACTGCCGTGAGGCACAACATTCCCTGTCCCGATTTATCGGGACTGCAGGGAGCTTCAATTCCAGAATGGTTGTCACAAGGCGTTGAACGTTGCCATATAGCCAAGCAGCCCAGAATTGCGAGACATCGCAAGCGAATGGATCCTTTTCTTGTTCCTATTTGGGTTTCCGTTTGCTCTGGGCTGGAAGCCTGACACGTTCACGACAAAGCATATTTTTCCATGTTGTATTAACATATACGCGATAGAAAAGTCAACATTGCCGACTTGTCATGAGGGGGTACCTCCAAATGCGCCTGCATTTTAGGGAGGGTAAATTGAAGCGAAAGAGCAAGCACCTTTTCCACAGGAAGCTCCGGGCATAAGATCCGAGGTGCCGTTCAACACGTTTGCACTTACCCGGTCTTCGGTTGGTGAGTTTTGACCGGGGTCATGACTGAGTAAATTGCTGGGCCAGTCATATTGGACCAAGACATGCATGACCTCCGGTGCGACCGAGGCAGGGCTGTTCGTGTTGAGTCTGCTTCTTGGCTGGATTTCACTTGATTTATAGTGGACGCCTGTTATATGAAAAATGATGTATACATCATGATTTAGCGTCAGGGAGCCAAGGAATGTGTTGCTAAGAAAGGTCGTTCAGCCCATGTTTGATTTTTTTAGCAAAAGAAGGCAACAGAAAGCCCTGAGAGATGAGGATGACAAGGAACGCTTCATCCTCCGATATAGGGCCTTTCGCGACCTCCTGAAAAGCAACAACGAAGTCCTGATGACTATGGCCGACATGCAGGAGAAGGCGACCGGAGCCTTCCTCTTTGACAAGGCCTACATAGAGTCCTCGTATAAGGCGGTAGCCGCGGGAATTAAAAAGATTATTGAGAACCTGGATGTTTTAGCAGATGGTAAATATAAGGATCTCATTATTCCATATGAGAAAAACCACGAGGCGATCACTAATCGCCTTGCTGCAAAGGTGTCGATTCCCAAAACCGAGTATGTCCTTCCTCTTGATAAGCTTGGAAAAGAGACCATCACCTCTGCCGGAGGAAAACTTGCGCATATGGCAGAGCTTGCCAATGTTTTGCGGCTTCCTGTTCCCCCCGGCTTTGTGGTCACCACCTATGCTTACGAAACCTTTGTCCAGTATAATCAGATCCAGGACGTCCTGCATCAAAAGACCAGTGAGCTTGACATCCGCAATTATGACGAATTGACAGCCACAAGCGAGGAAATGCAGCAACTGGTGAGAAGGGGACAAATACCAGCAGATATTGAAGGGGGAATCCTCGATACATACCATGCTATGTGTCGACGAGCTGGGGCTGACAACCTGAATGTCTCTGTGCGGAGCAGTGCACTCCACGAAGACATCATGGCCAGTTTCGCGGGCCAGTATGAAACCGCTTTGAATATCCCTCGCGAGGACCTTCTGGCTCAATATACCAATATCCTGGCAAGCCAGTTTACCCCCCGGGCCCTGTTCTACTATAAGGACAAAGGATTCAATATCGAAGAAATGGCCATGGCCGTGGGTGTCGTTTGCATGGTCCCGGCCAGGGCCAGCGGTATCATGTACTCTCGTGATCCTGGCAGTCCGAAAGAGGACGTTATACTCATTAATGCGGTCTGGGGACTTGGGCCGTATGCCGTTGGAGGTGTGGTCCCGACGGATAACTATCGGGTTTCTGGAGACGGCGAAATAAAAGTAAGTCGCGAAACATCCGGTCGCCAGGAAGTTATGCTGGTCGGGGCGGCAGAAGGTGGTACGAAAGAAGTCCCCGTACCCAGAGAATTGCTAGGGAAACCGTGTCTGGACGATGACCAGATTGCGGAACTCGCCTCCTATGCGCGCATGGCGGAAGCCCATTTTGGTCAACCCCAGGATATGGAGTGGGTTATGGACCAAGAGGGCAAGCAGTATCTGATGCAGTCCCGGCCGTTGCGTGTGACGTCCCCGACTGTGGCTGATGAAAGGCGGCCCACAGTGGTAAAGGGTCACAAGATCCTTTTGGACACGGGAACGATTGCTTGTCGCGGCGTCGGAGCTGGCCCTGTCCATGTTGTGAGGAGTGAGGGGGACTTGGCCAGTTTTCCCGAAGGTGGCGTTTTGGTGGTGAGGCATACCTACAATGAATTTGCGGTGGTGCTTCAAAAGGCATCTGCGGTTGTGTCGGACATTGGAACTGTCCTGGGACACCTTGCCACGGTCGCCAGAGAGTACAATGTGCCGGCTATCTTTAATACTGAGAAGGCTACCCAGGTTTTGAGCAATGGCATGCAGGTGACCGTGGATGCCATGTTTGCCAATGTCTACGAAGGTATCGTGGAAGAAGTGTTGAGGGAAAAAACGACCGATGAGGCCACTGAGGCAACTCCTGTCTTGAAGGAACTCCGGGAGATATTGCAGATGATAACGCCTTTGAACCTGACTGATCCCCGGAGTCCGGATTTTCGTCCTAAGGGATGTACGACGCTTCATGATATCACAAGATTTGCCCATGAAGTCTCTCTGCAAGCCATGTTTGACCTGGGCAAAGAGAGTCATTTTGCTGACAGATCTACCAAACAGCTCGTCTGCGAGGTCCCAATGCAGTGGTGGATTATTGATCTGGATGACGGTATCAAGGAAGGGGTAACAGGAAAAAAGGTAAAGGCCGAAGATATTGTCTCCATCCCCATGAAGGCCATATGGGAAGGCATGACCGCTCTGCCGTGGAAAGGCCCTCCCCCCGTTGATACCAAAGGATTTCTGTCCATCATGTTCGGAGCCACGATGGATCCTAGTATAGACCCCTCCGTTCGAAAACGATTTGCCGACAAGAATTATATCATCATCTCCAAACACTTCTGCAACTTAAACAGTCGGTTAGGGTTTCACTTCTCAACCACCGAGGCATATGTGGGTGACAACCCGAATGAAAACTACGTGAGCTTTATCTTCAAAGGTGGGGCTGCCGATGTTGATCGCAGGGTGAGAAGAGTCCAGTTTGTTGCAAGGCTGCTAGAACATTTTGATTTTCGAATCGAAATTAAGGACGATTCACTCTTAGCCCGCCTGACAGGATACGAACAGGAATATGTGAAGGAGCGTCTCAAGGTCTTGGGACACGTCATGACTCATACCAGACAACTCGACATGGTTATGTACAATAATGCCATGGTGAAGTGGTATTACGAAGACATGTTGAAAGGGATTGAGTCTTTTGTGAACATAGCCCACTAGGTGAGATGATTGTTTGAAGACAAACCCCGTGCTTCCCGCGGGCTCCCAAACTTAAACGTGGGAACTGACGTTCCTCTTTATTAAATTTTCAATACCCCGTCCCCTTTCGGCGGGGTTAGCGATCAAACATCGGATCCAGGGCTTGCCTTGGAGTTTAATAGCCTTTATTCTGAATAAGCTATGGTCCGCTGAGGTTAACGGTTTAAATAGATTCGTCATACGGGTCGTAACAAAGGATTGGCTGTCCGCGTTAGCTCGATAAAAACATTCCACAGACTGAGAAGCAACCCTTGAAAAAATACTTCGAATACTTTGCCCGAAAGCGTGGCTTGCTTGTTGTAACGATTTTCCTCCTGGTCCTCCTGGCAGTTGGGTTTTTTTTAAGTAGCTTCTCGGCCCGCGAAATGACAAGGGTAATCAACGAGGACTTCAACTATCAGCAGCTTGCACTGGCCAAGCATGCCGCCGACATACTCACGCAGAATTTCACAATCCTCAAGCGGGAACTCATGAACTTGAGCCTTTCGCCCGCCATCCAGTATGCAGAGGCTGTCTCTTGGGCAAACCGAATGAAAATTTCGCTTTTAAGCGTTAGCGAATATGGTGTGTTCCAAATCTTTCTGTTAAGTGCTGACGGGACTAATGCCTATTCAATCAATGATTTGGGGGCGTTCTTTGTGGAAAAGGAACCGTATAGTCAGGAGGATTATTTCCAGTGGTGCAAGAAACCCGAAAACAAAGGCAAGATTTACATAAGCGGTGTCAAGAGAGGGGTCGTTAGAAACTCTGAGCCCGGTTTTGTCATGTATATGGCTATACCAATCTATCAGATTTCCTCTGATGCAGCCCATCCCAGGCCGGCGCAAGAGTTTGGTGGCGTTCTGGTCTTTATCCTTGATGCTGGCTTGCTTACAGAGAAACTCGTGAGCCCCATCCGATCCGGCAAGACGGGGTATGGGTGGGTCATTGATGAGTCCGGCAATTTCCTGTACCACGTGGAAAAGGACTTTGTTGGAGAAAACGCCTTTGAGGTGAGGCGATACAAAGACCCGCATATATCTTTCAGCAAGATCAATCAGATCCAAAAGACCAATATGTTAGAGGGACAGGAGGGAACCTCGTGGTATATTTCAGGTTGGCACCGGGGTGCGATCGGCACCATGAAAAAACTGATTGCCTATGCACCGGTGCACATTGGGGCTGCTAATGCGTCAAGGGTATGGTCTGTTGCAGTTGTGGCGCCGGTCAGCGAAGTAGAAGACGCCGTTCACGCAGCGTATGTGAGGCAAGCTTTGATACAGGGGGCCTTCACGGCTGCGGTGGTTGCCATATTAGCCTTCTTGATAGTCAACGAGAGGACTTGGCTCAAGACCCTTGAACGCGAGGTCAAAGAAAAGACCCAGGATCTTGAGCGCTATGCCAGGAGATTGAGACGCTCTGAGGAAAGATACCGCTCTCTTGTGGAGTCGGCAGATGACATGATCTATACGATAGACAGAGACTGCAACATCCTGTCAATCAATCGATACTGGACACGGTTGACTGGACAGCAGCCTGAAGAGGTCGTTGGTAAGAATATAATGGATATTATGGAATACAAGGCTCCTGACAATGTGTGCTCTATCGTAGGAAAGGCCTTTGAAACATCCGAGACTTTTTCGCACGAAGAGCGTGTAAAAATGGGACCCAGGGAGTATTGGCTTGATACAAAATACAAGCCTGTCTTGAGTAACGGAGGCCAGACAAGCGCAGTTTTGGTTATCTCCAGAGATGTCACGGAACAAAAGATGATAGAAGAACAGCTCTTTCACACGGAAAAACTGGCATCACTGGGGTCGCTTTCGGCGGGTGTTGCCCACGAGATGAACAATCCGATCGCAATCATTTTGGGTTTTACAGAATTACTACTGGAAAAGTTTCCTGAAGATTCCAAGGAACATGAAATTCTAAGAACTATTGAAAGACAGGGGAACAACTGCAAACGAATTGTGGAAAACCTCCTTGCTTTTGCCAGGATACCCCAAAAAGCAAGCATGAAGACAGATGTGGTTGAAGACCTTCAGAAGGTTATAAACGTGGTTGAGAACACGCTGTTGACCAACAAGATAGATCTAAAGACCAATATAGAACCGAATCTCCCCATGGTGACGGGTGATGGCCAGCACCTGGAACAGGTGTTCTTAAACATTATTAATAATGCCATGGCGGCCATGGATGGCGGGGGCATCCTGACCATCTCCGCTTATCGTTCCCATAATATGGTCGAAATTGGCTTTTCAGATACAGGCCATGGTATATCGCCAGAGCATATGGACAAGATGTTTGAACCGTTTTTTACCACAAAAAAAGTAGGAGAAGGGACCGGCTTAGGGCTTTCCGTGAGCTATGCGCTTGTGAAAAAGGTTGGAGGAGACATTCGCGTCAAGAGCCAAACAAGTCGGGAGGGTGAAGAACCTGGAACGACTGTCACCGTGTGTTTAAATATAGCAGACGGGGGGGATTCGTGATTCGGATAACGGGAGTCCTGAAGCGGACAACGCATTGACCCAAGTCCATTGGTCCGAGTAACAAATATCAAAGGAGAGGATCATGCCAGAAAGGATTCTAGTCGTTGATGACGAACTCGATATGCTGACGCTATTGAGGATGATGATCGAAGACAGTACCAACTATGAGGTGGAGACGACCAACAATGCTTCCGAGGCGGTAAAGATCCTCTCGGAAAAGGATATTGACCTGGTCATCAGCGACCTCAAGATGCCGGGTATGGATGGGATGGAGCTCTTTGATGAAATCAAGGATATCAAACCTGATATTCCTGTGATTATTATCACGGCCTATGGTTCGCTTGAAATAGCTGACGAAGCTATGAAGAAGGGGGTTGCCGACTTTATCACAAAACCTTTCAGGAAAGATAACATACTCTTTACCATCAATAGGGTCCTAGAGCTTGCCCGGATCACAAGGGAGAATATCGAGCTAAAAAAGAAGTTAGGCGAATCGCGCCCATAAACGCGAGACTTTTGTAGAGCGTTCAATTTTGTTCAAGGTCAAGGAGGGCGAGGGTTTAGCGATAACGCTTTACTGCGTGCAACCAGGGGAATGCTTTCCAAAGGTCTCGACGCAGCATCGTTGTGCAGACGGTTCGTTCTTGAGAGGATTTTGGATGCGGCAGGGCCATTAAAAGGCCCTGCCGTATTTTCAGGTATTGACCCCCATTAATGTTCCAGCCTCATGCCCCACCCTTCGAACATAAACATGATGGAAAAACCATACCACAGGGTGTAGATCACGTAAAAGACCAGAGAGAAGACGACAATCCCGATTTTGTCACCGATCTTTTGGGGATCGATTTCGTAATAATTGTAGCCTAACTCCACGGCCTTTTTTATCACTAGGGCGACGACTTTGGCCTCCTTGAATTTCTTCTGATGCTTCAAGTCGGCCTCCATGTGATTGAGTGCTACCCACCAATTAAGGAAGATCCTTTTAGCTTCGTACCCATATTTGGCGGAGAGCTTTTCCCCCTCATTGTTATACATGAGGTCTGCATCGGCGAGACAGTTGTCCAGGATGTTGCCAAGGTCACCGCTCACCTTCAACTCTTTCCCTGACACGTTTACCAGGGCACCGCCCTTCATGAAGAGCGGCACAGTCTGTGTCGCCCGCTCTTCCTCTGCCATGACCAAGGTTACACCCACAGAAGTGCCCGTAAACGCGTCGGCTTCTTTCTTGACCTTTGGAATATAGTACGCTGAGCCCTTGGATATGGTGTTGTATAAGTTGTCCAGATAATCCAGACCGTTCTGGCCCGCGAAGATGGGCATGAACACGATGATCAGCACAACGATAAATCCCGCCATCATTACAACGCCCCCAAAAAATTCTTTCTTATGCGCAATCATGCTCTCACCTCCCCCTTCAGGACTCGAATGTTCATCAGGAACGTGCCGATAACCCAGATGCCAAAGCCCGCGATAACAATGAAAAAGGCCCAGACGCCAATGGTATCCAATACGTGGCCGGTCCCTTTGGATATCGGAATGTAGCCCAGGGCACCCAGCTTGGCCGGCAGGGCAAAGGCGCGATTGACGAAGCCGGCCAGCACGGCCATGGCGTAAAATCCACGGATCGTGATACCTTTCACAACTTTTGTGCTCATGGCGCCGATCTGAATGCCGAGCAATGACCCCAAAAGCATGCCCATCGCTAACGTATAAAAGATAAAGCCATAGATGGCGTACTGGCTGATTGCAGCATAACCGGCCGTGAAAACGATCTGGAAGATATCAGTTCCCACCGTGGTCATGGAAGAGACTCCGAGCACATAGACAAATATCGGGAAGGTCAAGAAACCGCCGCCAACCCCCATGATGCCGGCTGCAAGGCCGACAAGCGCGCCACTGGCTACCAGAAACACCCATGAGATGCCCCGGCCACCAGGGGTAAAGTCGTGATCGAATTTGACCATGGGAGGAAGCTTCATGGCCTGAAGCTTTTTGGGAAGGTTTCCCATCTCCACCCCTTCTTCTTTACCTCCGTGGGCACCTCCCCCGTGGGCATCTCCGCCTCCATGGGGTAGTCCCTTGGTGGCTTTCCTCGCCTTCAGAAAGTCGGCCATGGCGTAGATCCCCAAGAAACCCAACATGCCGGCGTAGACCGTCGTAATAAAGGCGTCACTCAGCACCGGATTGAGCTCATAAAAGAAGCGGTTGATGAGCCCGCCAACAGTCGCTCCTACGCCAGCCCCGATCAAGAAGACCACGGCTAGGGGCACGGAGACGTTTCCCAGCTTTCTGTGGATCACGCTCCCCATGATTGCCTTGGCAAAGATATGAAAAAGATCCGTTCCAACCGCCAGAATACCCTTAATGCCTGCACTCATCAGCGCAGGAGCGATCACGAATCCACCGCCCGCGCCGATGCAGCCGGTGATCAGACCTGCACCCATGCCTATGGCGATGGATACGATAAAGATAAACGTATTATAGAAAGCCGGGCTGTAAGCCTTATGGCCGCCTAGCACTTCGGGCATCACTTTGCCGATTGGCTCAACGAATTCGCTTGCAAAAGCCACACCCACGATTATGATAGGAACAATCAATAAACCTAATAAGGCCAGACGCTTGCGGTCTCGAAGTATAGTGTTCGAGTTGTCGATTTCCCACTTGGCCATGGCCCTTGCGCCCAACATCATAAACTGGCCCCACTGTTTAAAGAAACTCATGGCAAGACTCTCCTTTTGTCCGTTGTTTTCTTGTATTGATGCGATATTCTGTTACAAACACCTGGACCCTGTTGGTTATACCTTACACCCCCCTCCATGCGATTTTTCTTATGTCGTTCTTGACACTTGCTACTCATCCAGGATGATCTTTCTACCGTGGACAACAATGCTACGCTTTCCTTTTGATTTTAGATCCCTCTTGAGTCCAACCTGTTCCAAGGCATCTTCGAGTCTGATCATGCCCACAACCCTGTCTCCCTCGGTCACCGCAATCCGCTTTAAATCATTCTTGAGCATGACCTCTATGGTATCTACAATCCGGTCTTCCGGACCAACCGATGGTTTCTGTGGAACATTGCCTTCGATGGGGATGATGATCGATTCGACAGCAAGCCTTTTCACGTCGGCCCTTTCAGTTACAAGGAGCGTTTTGCGTTTAAGTCGCAAAATATGTACCACACTCCAGCCCGGCATCGCGGATTCTGTGTAACTCACTAATATAACATGGGTTTGGGTATCGACAGCCTGGACCCATGCCCAAGACACCATACAGATGTGTAAACCAACAGGTTACATGTCAAGCAGGAATCAGGAGGTGATAACGGATAAACCCTTTGAAATTTAACCGGATTGATATGTGTAACTTAGGAGTTTCATGTTGGGGGTAAGTTGTTCAAGAGGGCTCTTGGGCCCTTTCAGCCCTGCCTGAACTCGTCTGCTTCGATCTCTTCGTGTTTCATGATGCGATGCAGGTATTGCCGCTTCAGGCCGGCCTGCTCAGCGGCCCTGGAAATGTTGCCTTTGTTTTGCTGGAGTATTGCATTGATGTAATGCCGATGAAACGCTTTGATCACCGCATCTTTTGCTTTCTTGAACGGAAGACGAAAAATCGTTTCATCAAAATAGGGTGGCGGCTTGGTATCCGTTCTCTCGGGCATAAGATCGGTGAGCGTGATTCTATCCGATTGACACATGACGACCCCACGCTCAATGACGTTTTCGAGTTGCCTAACGTTTCCAGGCCACTCCCGTGTCATCAGCATGGTCATGGCGTCTGGTTCAATATCCCGTATTTCTTTGCGGTTTAATGCTCCATATTCTTCCACAAAGTGATGTACCAGGAAAGGGATGTCCTCTCGCCTCTCGTGGAGTGGGGGCAAGCGAAAAGAGATCACATTCAGGCGGTAGTAGAGGTCTTCTCGAAACGTCTTTTCTACGACACGCTGTTTCAAGTCGTGGTTGGTGGCCGCCACAAACCGAATATCAGCAGACTTGGTATTCAAGCCGCCAACCGGCTTGTACTCTCCTTCCTGGAGAAGTCGCAACAACTTGGCCTGCATGGCCATACTGAGCTCTCCGATTTCATCCAGGAAGAGCGTCCCTTCGTCGGCCTCATCGACCAGCCCCCTCTTGGCCTTCCAAGCACCCGTGAACGCACCTTTTTTGTGTCCAAAAAGCTCACTTTCAATGATCTGCTCGGGCATGGCAGTGCAGTCGATGGTCACAAAAGGCTTGTCTCGGCGCTCGCTGTAACTGTGGATGGCCTTTGCCACAAGCTCTTTGCCGGTGCCGCTTTCTCCTTGAATCAAGATGGTTGCCATGGATTTGGCCACGTGTTTGATCCGATTGAGAATTGACATCATGACCGGGCTGGATCCGACAAT
The DNA here is from genome assembly GCA_041547605.1 of Desulfobacteria bacterium. Classification (GTDB taxonomy): domain Bacteria; phylum Desulfobacterota; class Desulfobacteria; order Desulfobacterales. The sequence continues at coordinate 27,264 of JBFEUB010000006.1, read as the reverse complement.
GGAAGGCAATGCCTTTTGTTGTTGAAGCGATTGGCGCAGGGCGATATTCTCGAGCCTCAGGGCCTGCCAGTCTATGGCCCTGCGAATGGTCAGGAGAATACGCTCTTTGCGGAAGGGTTTGGTGATGTAGTCAAATGCCCCTTTTCGGGTAGCTTCCACCGCTGTCTCTATCGTTGCATAGGCCGTCATGATAATAACGGCTGCAGAGGGCCGAATCCTTTTCACCTCCTCCAAGAGAGCAATCCCGTCCATCTTGGGCATCTTCAAGTCCGTAATCACGAGGTCAAAAGGCTCCTTCCCTATTATTTCAACAGCTTTTGAGGGATTGTTTTGCAGAACCACGTCATACTCGGTCTTTTCTGTGATGATCCTTCTGAGTAGGGCCAGCATATCCTTTTCGTCATCAACGACTAAGATCCTACGCTTCATAATGCGCTCCCTTGTCTCTGGCTCTGAGCATCACGATGAAAGTCGTTCCTCGCGTTCCTTGGGGCCCATTTTCTGTTCGACTCTGGCAGGTAATGGTCCCTTCGTATTTGGTAACAATGCCGTGACTCACGAAAAGGCCCAATCCTGTGCCTTCCCCTTCACTCTTGGTCGTGAAGAAGGGGTCAAAAATCTTCTCCATATAATCGTCTCTGATGCCGTGTCCAGTATCTTGGACTGTGACACGCACCTTGCCTTGCCCTGCATCCAAAGCGGTTTGAATTGTCAGGACACCCCCACCCTTCATGGCTGCAACCGCATTGTTGATGAGGTTCAAGAACACCTGTTGCATCTGGCGCAAATCTCCCTTCACCTTGGGAAGGTCTTCGGTCAGGGTCATACGAAGTTCGACATCGTTCATCTCCAGAGAGTGTTTGACGACGCCAACAATCTCTCCAATGGCTTCGTTGATGTCACAGTATTCGGCTTCCCCTTCCCCCTGTCGTGCATAACTTAGCAGGTTTTCTACCACCTGCTTGCAGTGGAGGCTGTGGCGCTCAATGGTTTTTAAATCTTGGTAGTCCTGGCTATCGTTATCGCACTTTTCGAGGAGAAGGTCTGTAAAGCCCAGCATGACGCCCAGCGGGTTGTTGAGTTCATGGGCAACGCCGGCAGCCAGGGTTCCCATCGAAGCCAATTTTTCGGTATTGATCAACTGGTTTTCTAGTTTCTTGTTTTCGGTGATGTCCCTGGCAATACATAGGACAGATACGACCCTTTCCTGCTCATCCTTAATAGGCATGAAGTTGGCACTCAGCCACGTGTGATGCTCTCCCATCTCTAACATAAACTCATCCCGTACGCTTTTTCCAAATTCGAAAACCATACGGATGAGCTTGCGCTGCTGCCTTGCAATGGCTTCTGAAAACAGGACAGTGAGAGGCTGGCCAACAAACTGAGAAGGGGTGCCGCCGAAAAAATTAGCGGTGAAATTGTTTACAGATTGAAAACGACCCGATTCATCAACTGTGAAAATAAAGTCCTCAGCACTTTCCACCAGGCTGCGGTATTTCTCTTCAGACTTTCTGAGGGCGTCAGTTTTCTCGGACAATTCCTGTTCAAGGCCCCGACAACGCTTCACTCCATAAAATAAAGCAAGTGCACTGCCTGTAATGGCAGAAAGAACAATGAGACGCTGCAGCCAGAACAGATGGTTTGACAGGGCTTCCCCCAGCTGGTTGCCTAGCAATATGCCAGCGGCCAGACACAGAATGCCGATCATAGAAGCGGCTATAATGAAAACTCTCTGGGTGTCTGGGGCCACTTTTCGGTCCATAGCCAAAGGTCCCGGAAGTTACACAACCGTTGTGATGATTGATGCGTCAATGGCAACCGTTTCGTGCCACTGATGCCATCATACAACCATACAATGTTTGCGTCCCAACCTTGTCGGGATTTTAAGTGCGAGGCAACGCAGAACCAACATGTATATCTTAATGCAACAAAACCATGAAAGAGTCAACAGAGGAGAGCTTGACCCTTGCATGCAGTGCGATTGTATCGTAATGTATTTCTGTCGGTTAACCAAATACTCGAAGCAATTACCTCAGAGATCAAAGAATTCTTAAGATGTGGAAGCGAATTAGCCTGCGCGTCCGGCTGTTTCTGATCATGGCCGCTTTGCTCGCGGTGACCTTGGCGGGCGGCTTGGTTATGATGTGGTACACATACCAGATGGACGCCCTGTTCGAAGGGTTAATCGACAGGGATGTGGCCGCCCTTCAAGCATCAGAAGGATTGGAAAACGCTTTGATGAATCAGAAGGGGTTTGTTTCCTATTACTTCCAGGATGGCGACCCTGAATGGCTCAAAAAATTGGGAGAGTATCGCCAGACATTCAAGGTTCAGCTGAAGGAGGCCCGGGAGCTGACTAGCACGCCATCCGACAAGAAAACCGTCGATGAAATCGAATCTGAATACGTTGAGTATATAAGAAACAAAGACGAGGTCATTGCCTTGTACAAGGCTGGAGAGCGGAAAGCCGGGGTCAACCTCCACAAGAAAGTGCGCAAGCACTTTTTCAAGATCCTCGAGCTGTGTGAGGCATACAAAGTTGTACACAAGGATAGAATCAACCTGGCCAGCGTCACCAGCCATACGCACGCCAAGCGACTCCGGTTCATCGCAGGGTCAGCCATATGGACGGCCATCTTCCTTGGGGCACTTTTGGCCATTGTTCTGGTGACCCAAATCCTGAATCCGCTTCGCACACTGGCATTGGGTGGAGATGGCACTGGAGGAGCCGCCACATCAGGGGACGAGGTTAAGGCGGTGAGCTATCGGGTTCAAAGCCTGATGGAAGATGTAGACCAGACCAAAGTCCAGCTGGAGCAGAGCCAAGCGCATTTGTTGCAGTCTGAAAAGTTGGCCCTTGTGGGCAAGCTTGCCGCTGGCGTGGCTCATAGCATTCGGAATCCGTTGACGTCAGTAAAGATGAGGTTATTCTCCATGGGGCGAACGCTTGATCTGTCTGAAACGCAGAAAGAGGATTTCGACGTGATTTCCGAAGAGATCCGCCACGTCGACAACATCGTGCAGAATTTTCTCGAGTTTTCTCGGCCCCCAAAGCTCAAGATGCAGAAGGTGAATCCTTCGGATGTCGTAGACATGGCACTCCAGCTCCTTCGGCATCGTTTGGAGTCGTATAGTGGGGATGTTAGGCTGGTCCGCCGACAGCAACTTCCTGAGATCTGGGCAGATCCGGAGCAGCTGAAAGAAGTCCTGGTGAACTTGCTGGTTAACGCATGCGAGGCCATGGGAGGAGGTGGCCAGATTGTGATTTCTGAGCAGGAGGGTCTTGTGCAACCCCTGGGTAGGGTTGTGGTTATCCAGGTGAGCGACACTGGCCCCGGTGTTGCCGAGGCCATCCAGGAAAAGTTGTTTGAACCTTTTTTCAGTACCAAAGAGGAGGGCTCGGGCCTCGGCCTGAGCATCGCGGAACGAATCGTTGAAGAACATGGAGGCTGGCTGAACCTCACGTCGCGAGAAGGTAAGGGAGCCACGTTTACCATCACCCTTCCCTGCAAGGAGGAACAGAATTGGGTACGATCCTGATTGTTGATGACGACACCCAGTTGCGACAAAGCTTCAACAAACTCTTGACCGAGGAAGGTCATGTTGTGAGAACCGCACCGACCGGCGAGGTGGCCATTGCCGTGGTTCGAGAGTCCGTACCTGACCTGGTCGTCATGGATGTGCGCTTGCCAGGAATCACGGGGCTTGAGACCTTTCGGACGATACGGGACATAGAGCCCAAGCTTCCTGTGATTGTGATGACCGCCTTTGGCACGACTGAAACGGCCATTGAGGCCACCAAGCTCGGGGCGTTCGAATATGTACTCAAACCATTCGAGATTCCGGACATCTTGACGTTGATTGACCAGGCACTCGCAGCAGGTCGGTTCATGCGATCGCGGGTAGAGATGGACACCGAGCCAGAGACAACTTCTGCCGATGCGATCATTGGTCGAAGCAAGGCGATGCAGGAAGTTTATAAGGCGATCGGCCGGGTGGCCCCTACTGACGCGACCGTACTCGTCCGCGGTGACTCGGGGACTGGTAAGGAGCTGGTGGCTCGTGCCATATATCACCATAGTCTCCGGGCAGACAAACCCTTTCTTGTGATCAACTGTGTGGCCATTCCAGAAACCCTCCTCGAGAGCGAGCTGTTTGGATATGAGAAAGGGGCCTTCACCGGTGCTGTCAGCCGCCGGGTGGGAAAGATTCAGCAGGCCCATGGCGGAACGTTGTTCCTTGATGAGATCGGGGACATGCCTTTCAGCATTCAGGCCAAGATCCTTCGCCTGCTCCAAGAGAAGTGCATCGAACGTTTAGGTGGCCGGGAGCCAATCCCAGTGGATGTGCGCATCATTGCGGCGACGAACCGAGACCTGGAAGCAGCTTTAACAGGGGGACGCTTCCGAGAGGATCTCTATTATCGCCTTAAGGTGGTTACCCTTTGGATTCCTCCCCTACGGGATCGCCTGGACGATATCCCGCTTCTGGCGGATTATTTTCTAGTTCGGTTTGCTAAGGAAATGGGGATCCACAATCCTGCAATAAGCAAGGAGGCCAAGGCCTTGCTCAGCAGTCATCCATGGCAAGGAAATGTCCGGGAACTCAGCAACACCATACAAAAGGCATTGATCTTTAGCCGTGGCGGTCCGATCAGCTTGGAGGATATCTCCCAGGTCATCGGAAGCGAACGTGTAACCGGGGAGACCGAAGAGACTGTGGACGAGGCGATCCGCCAATGGGTCCGTAATACGCTCACCTCGGGTACTGCAAAAGATGTGTTCACCGTCCTGATGGACCGGTTTACAGCAATCCTGATTGCTGAAGCACTCAAGGTTACCGGCGGCAACCGCAGCCGCGCGGCAGAGCTGCTGGGTATGTCTCGCCCCACACTACTGTCCAAGATCGAAAAATATCGTCTTAGGACAGAGACCTCTGTCACAGAGGGCTGACACTGAGATTTTTTGCGTGTATGTTGTATGTGTTCGGGCTGTTGCCCAAATAGCTGTAGGGAACCGCCAGGGGGACATCCCTTCTGAGGCAGGTCAATCCTCATCCTGCTCGTCAGTGGTAAATGGTATCAAACGTCACGAACCAGGCACACGCAAACGTTGCATACAAGCTGGGGCCTATTGTAAATGCTTCAGGACCGTATGTCGAATATGGTGACGTTGAGGGACCTGTCAGGCCATATCGGTGACCTCATCTCAAAAAGGATGTCCCCCCTGGCGGCAAGAAGGCTGCGCAACATGAGCAACATCTCTAAGAGAGCGGTTCGGGCAACATCCCGTGTAGAATTGACTTGACGTTTTACACTCTGTAAAAATTCTGGACAGGCATTCTTCTCCTCTCACCGCGAAAGTCCTGGTTCCAACCCCGTAAAGTTTCTTATTGTCAGCCGTTTAGAGTAGCTTCCGGTTACACCATCTATTGGCACAGCCGTTGCTGTATAAAAAATTGGCCGATCTCCATATAGGCGACATTCTATGCTTGCGTTTAACGTGGGAAGAGGCTCATGTCCCAGGCGTAAACTCAAGCCTATTTCATTGAAGATTGCCCGATGCTGCATGGATAACCTGAGCCCAAACACTCTTCTTTAAGGTTTCGACCAGGCAAAAGGAGGATTCGGATGGTAGACGTTATAGATCTCAGACAACATGAAATATTTGATGTCCTCTCAGAGAAGCAGTTATCAAAAATAGCAAAAATCACCGAGATCAGAACGTATCAAAACCGTGACCATATTTTTGAACGAGGCGATCGGGCTGATCACTTGTTCATAGTGAACAAAGGCACAATAAACCTTCGGGAGATCAAATACGCAGGCGAGACGGGCGTCTCCTTTGAAATATGTGAACCAGGAGAGTTATTTGGCGCAGCCTCTTTGATGCAACCGCGGGAATACTCTCTGACAGCCGTTTGTCTGGGAGATTCGGAAGTTATGGCAATAGAGGCGGACAGACTGTTGGACATTTGCCAAAGGGAGCCGGAGTTAGGTTACAAGTTGATGCTCTTGATTGCCCAGCGTTATTTGGACCGTTATAAACGTGCCAAGGAACAGGTGTATGAAATGGTAAAACCGCCAGTGCTCATAACTGCACTGCCGGGATAGAAGAGAACCACTTGTTGGCTTAATATGCGTCGCGTCTGTATGTCGGCGGGACCGCTCTTGTCTCTTGGAAGCAAAAGAATAGAGGGCATCGCATGAATAAGATTGTTATCCTAACGAGCCAGACAAAACCTGACAACTGTTTCATTACATTGCTTAACATGGTGTTCCCTGATTGCGAGGTTCATGTCGTTGCCAGCATCAATGAGGCCCCTCAGGACGCTGCCTACGGCCCCTCTGTCAAGCAGCCGCTGATCCCTGAGATCAGAAGGAGAAATAGCCATGGCCAATATTCTGGTCATAGATGACCGGCCATGTGTTCGCCAACTCATTTCCGACGAACTGAGCCTTGAAGGGTATCAGGTGCAAAGCGCAAGTAACGTCGAGTCGGTCAGGGAACACCTCCAATCTTTACAGCCAGACCTCGTTCTCATGGATTTATCCCTTAAGCGGGTCGAGGGATTCGGGTTGTTGGAGGAGATAAAGCGTCTGTATCCATATCTCCCTGTCATTATCCTAAGCGCCTATGACAGCTTGCGGGACGATTCCCGGTTGTCTATGGCTGACGGGTTCGTCACTAAGAGCGTTCATCTGGATATACTCAAAGAGAATATAACGCGTGTCCTCATCCAGCAAAACGGCTACCGAGGGCCAGCGGAAGAAGGGTTTCATCATTCCGAACTTTGCCTTTCCCGCGGATTTTGACCGGCATGCTCAATGGACACGCAGTGCTGCCGCCGGGCACAACCCCCGCGTGGAAGGGTGGGGAGGCTTCACAACTCTGCGAAGGAAAAAGATCGGTCAGTGAAAAGGCTCAAGAGGTTCATCATTAAGTTAACGTGTGCCAAGGGGCCGGAGAGAAAAGTCTTTCAACCGCCAGCACATGTGAAATCGAAATCGGATGCTTTCACGAACGACCGGCTGGCGAGTGCTGGCCTTGCCCTGCAGTGAAAACCCCTCACAGGGCAGGCCTGCCTTGAAGAAAGCAGAAGCATCGGGTGATAGCCGCTTGTTTGGCAGCGTGTCTGGCCAAGCAGCACACCGACATATCCAAAAGCCCCCGAAACATGCCCTCCCGGCCTATTGGAATTCTGGAGCAAAGAGAAACACCCGTCCTTCCCGCGTGAGCGAGGAAACAATACCTGGTCTCGTTAAGAGCTTTATTGATTAGGCGAGGCACCTCCCATCGGTTGTCCATATTGGATTTCCCTTTCCAGCAAACTCTCGTGCGACTTAGCCTAATCCTTTACAACCTGTAAAAAATGCCGACAGGTATTGCTCTTGATCTGCCTACGAACGACATCTCGTGTCTCAAGAATCCATCTTGCTTTCAATGACTTACTTCATTTTCAAGTCGTCTTTCGTCTTGGCACACCCATTGCTCTTGATGGTCTAAACGCACGAGAAAAACAAATACTGTTGCCGATGAATGTACCATCTTGCTTAATCGCGCAGACTTCAACCCGGAGGTTTTGCAGGTTTCTGCACCCCGAGGCGCAGCAGAGAGCTACATCATCTGGTTCGCTAAGAAGCGGCAAACTGAGAATAGCCGATGTAAGGGAAATATGAGACTTGATCTTCGAAGGATCCTGGTGCCGCTTGACAAAGGCCTGTCTCCAAGACCTTGTGTGTCGGCTGCTGACAAGATCACCAAGGCTATAGAGGCCATGCTCAAAAATAACATCAGGCGCATTGCTGTGACCAACGGTTCCAAGGTGATCGGCATGGTAAGGCTTTAGGATGCCTTGGAAAAAATTGGACTGAAGCGGCATCTGAAATGAACAGGGGAACCAGGTGCGGTTGTCCGCGGTAAATAGACCATCTTGGATGGATAGCCGGTGTCAGGAACGTCACAAGAGGAATCTCAGAGGGGGGGGTGTGACTGGTGTAATCACAGGGTAAAGGTTTTTTGAACAGGGCATTGGATCACAACGCAAAAGCATACAGAAAAGGGGAGATTTGCCATGATTTTCTTCAGACAGTGGGGTGAGTTTATGATGCATGGGGCAAGGGCCCTTGCCAAATGGGAGGTCCATAACGCGAGCATCATTCTTGGCGACCGCAAGCGCCTGGCCATACTCGGCTTGTTGCTCGTTCCCATTATCATCGGCGGCGTTGCCTTCGCTGACTCCATCGGCGAGGCCCTACCGGATTTGCTGGGCGGGAAGAAGGCATACGGCCCGGCCTATTACGGCACGTTTATCTTTGTGGTATCGATCGCCATCGGCGCGATGGCCGGCCTGATCACGGGTTGCATCGGCGCGGGTGGTGGGTTCATCATTACGCCTGCCCTGATGAGTGCAGGCATCAAGGGAATCTTGGTGGTCGGAACGGACCTATTCCACATCTTTGCCAAGGCAATCATGGGGAGCGTGATCCACAGGAAGCTGGGAAACGTCTCCGTGGGCTTGGCCGTGGTCTTCTTGATCGGCTCCATCATGGGAGCGACAGTGGGCGGGTACATTAACCGTGTGATCTACGAGATCAACCCGGTTCTCAGTGACGCATTTATTACAACAGTCTATGTCATTATGTTGGGTTTCCTGGGAATCTACGCCTTGACCGACTATCTCAAGGCGAGGAAGAGCACAGGGGCGGCAGATAAAGGTGCCCATGGTGGAAAAGAAGAAGGGGCCGAGATGGGTGCTCTGCCCAGGAAGCTTCAGTCCGTGGCCCTTCCTCCCACGATAAAATTCGATCACGACTTCGTCCCGGGGGGGCGAGCGATTTCATGGTTGTTCCTGGTCCTCAGCGGTGGCCTTGTGGGCCTTCTGGCTGCCATTATGGGGGTTGGCGGCGGCTTTGTGACCTTCCCTATCTTTGTCTATGTCCTCGGTGTTTCCTCCATGACGACGGTGGGAACGGACATCTTTCAGATCATATTTACCGCAAGCTATGCTGCTATAGGCCAGTATGCCATTTACGGGTTCATCTTCTATACCTTGGCCATGGGCATGCTTTTAGGGTCCCTGGTCGGCATCCAGGTCGGGGCAATGGTCACAAAGGTGGTGAAGGGCATCATGATCCGCGGCTTTTACGCACTGGCCATTTTAGCCGGTTTCATTAACCGTGCCTTTGCCTTGCCGGGCAAGTTGGCGGACATGGGTTACATCCAGATATCAAAACAGACGGCTGGCGTATTGGACACGATCGGAGTTTGGGCCTTTTTCTTTGTAATAGGCGGATTTGCGATCTGGGTGATTGCCACGTTCTTCAGAAATATCAGGGTCCTTAAAGGAGAGAAGCCGAGAATGGGACCCCTTCGGAGAGAGGAGGCGAAAGCATGATTGCGAACAAGAAGGAGTTTTTCGGCGGCGTTGGGATGCTGGCGGCTTTTTTCGCTGTGCTGGTCATCATGTTTATGCCCGTTTTCAAGGGGAAAAACGGTCTGGAGTTCTTGGACGACTTGTATAACACCATATCAAAGGGATCGGCCTACTATATTCCAAAGGTCCAGAAAGAAAGCGACAATTTCTTCGGAAACACGGTTAGCCTGACCTTGAAGATGGAAAATGAGACGCAGGCCAAGCAGACGGCTTCACTCTTCAGTTACGGGGATGCCTCGGTAAGCACATTGGGAACTCAACTGAAGGTTGCCGGTGATCTGGGCAAGATCCTGGGGAACTGCCTTGTCGACGCAGAGGAAATGTATAGAAACCATGGGCAGGCCGTTGCTGACAAATACGGCTACGATGAAAGACGTGTCCTTTTGAACTGGTGGAAGGCATGCAAGGCGATGGATAAGGACTTAAAGAAGCAGGGCAGGTTTTCGGAGGCCAAGATCGTTGCCACGGTGGGGAAGAAGGCTGTAGAGACATCCTACAACTACTACAGAGTCGACCCCCAAAAGATTGGGGCCCGCCTGGGCCTTGTCGTCTTTTCCTTGGTTTTTTATGTTGTCTACACCCTGTGGTACGGCTTTGGCATTATGTTCATGTTTGAGGGATGGGGATTGAAGCTGGAACACTAACCTTTATACCTGTCCATCCATTCCCCCTTCCGTGGCGGTCGGCTGGCCATCGGCGTGCAAAGCCAATGCATCGGAGGGGAGGCGCCCCAAGCCTGTCCGGTATATGTCTGAGAAGCCACCGGTGGCGCATGGGCCCAGTAAGGAGGAGAGGGCATCGGTGGACAGAAGGAAAGGAAAAATCATCATGGCATCCAATTTCAAGATGCATATTTGCCGAAAGGGCCGTAGGCTTAATGTGAGATTGGCTGGTGATTTCGACGGGATGTCGGCATGCGAACTCCTCAATATTTTGCGAGAGAATGGTGAGGGTGTGCGACAAGTGCTTGTTAACACCAGCGGTCTTAAGACCGTCTATAGTTTTGGCCGAGACACGTTTGAAAAAAATCTTCACCTCCTGAAAGACCAGTCATTTCGACTCGTCTTCACGGGCCAGAAGGCCTCCAATGTCGCCCCAGAGCGGAACATGTTCTTCTGAGTCTCGTTGCGTGGACAAAAAAACCCGCATCGACTGTCTCACAAACGGTTCGCGCAGGAGAGCCCTCTTTTACACCTTGTAAAGAATAGTAGCACATCTCTTCCTTTGGTTGTAGTTAAAAACCCCTTTCTATCTCCAGAATAGCCGTATTTTCGACAACTTATCCGTATTCATATCCGCAGTTTGTCTTGGCACGAGCCTTGCTCCAACATGTAATAAATCACGAAATTACAACGAAGTTTCGGGGAGCTTTAAACACAAAAACCCCAAAGGGGGCAAGGATGCGTATGGAGGATCTTCCTGATGTTCACATCAAGAAGTATTTTAGGAGGTCGAAATGCGTGCGATTTGGATTTTTGTCATTTGGGCTATTGGCGTGTTCACCGGAGGGATTTTGGTGATCTACGCCCATGAGCTTGCTCGGTGGGCAGAAGTCATCGTCGGGGTGGCGTCGCTAGCCTTGGCACTGATGATTGCCTTCGTGGCCTGTCGGGGAGAAGTAAATTGGCCCAGACATTCTTAATCGATAGCTACCTGAGACGATGCACAAGTGTGTGCGCAGAGCATTCACATCACGTGCGGGGTTTAATGCGTGCGAGAATAAGGAGACATTTTAGCTCAAAAACGACTGGGAAGCTTTGACGCCAAGGAGACTTGCCATGAAGAAGAAGCTCTTGATAGCTGTTGGGGACTGCCTTTATTCGAAGCAGGCAGTCACCTATGCAGCTAGAATGACCTGGAGCGTCAAGGATGTCAGCTATACGCTCTTTAATGTACAGCCGTTGCTCCCCCGAATCTTCAGGGAGGCGGCCAAAACCGATCCGAAGGTAAAGGCCGAGCTCCACACGCTTGTTGAAAAGAATACGGAAGTTGGCAGGTGTGCAGCCCGGGAATTAAAGGATATCATGGTGAGGGTAGGGATACCACAGGACCGTATTGAAGTCGTCAGCCAGCCCATGCAAGTGGGAATGGCCAAGGACATCCTGAACCGGGCTGAACAAGGGTCCTATGACGGTATCGTTTTGGCTCGCAGAGCCCTCACCCCAAGTCGAGATTTCTTCATTGGCACGACTGCTGCCAAGGTGGTCGAACATGCTATAGACATCCCGGTGTGGATTGTTGATGGACAGACCATTTCCATGCGGATGATGCTTGCAGTTGACGGCTCTGCGAATTCCCTGCGAGACATTGATCACCTGATTAATATAATGGGAGCCAATCCAGATCTCAAGCTTACCTTGTTTCATGTTCTTCCTTATCTCAGGCATTACTACTCCATTGACTTTGAAAGAGAGAACCCGCGTCTTCAGGAGGTTCTTGAGCGTGAGGGAAAGCGACGTATGGATGACTTCTTTGAACATGCTATCCAGAAGCTCCAGGCGGCTGGATTGTCAAGAGACCAGATCGAAATGAAAGCTAGGGTCGGGGGCTATGATATTTCTACATGCATTCTCGAGGAAGCCAGAACTGGACAATATAGCACCGTGGTCGTTGGTCGACGTGGCGAGAGGGACGCCTTTTTTACGGGTCGGATAGCCATGCGCTTGGTCCAAAAAGTGACTGACCAGACACTCTGGGTGGTGCCTTGAGCCTGACATTAGGCTGAACTGCATCCAAGGCATAATGTGTAAGGAGGCGGTGTTGAACAGTTTTACGTGTTGTGAGGGGGGGTGAGGAATATGATGAATCTTGAGTTGACAACTTATGAAAAGGACATTGTGCGACACGCCCTAAAGGTGTACCTTTCTGACCTCAGAGAGGAAATCGTGAAGACAGAAAAACATGAGTGGAAGGAAGGTTTACACAAGGAGGAGAATGTCCTGAAGACATTCATCGAAAAGCTTGCATAGTCCGGTTTCTATAGCGGTTGTCAGAATAACGTTCCGATAAGAATAGATGACAATTGAAAATACTATTTGGCTCACTTGTGTCCATGATTTAGCGGAGCGAAGTTGATGTCCCGAAAATGCTCACGGAGCAAGGACAATGGCTTTTTGGCGATTCCATATTCTTGGAACAAACTCCTGGGACACAACACTAGAGTGTCTGTCTGAAACGCGTCAGATGATATTTACAGTGCTCTCTTCAGGTCTGTCCAACTTTCTGCGGAAGTGAATCCCGAGAGGGTGAAAGCTACCTATGGTCACGGTGTATTGACGATCAACTTGGCCAAAGCCAAGGAAGAACCTGTCAAGAAAATCGAAGTAAAGGTGATATGAACATTCGTCCTAAATTTCGGTATGCTTCTTGACAGGATAAAAATATTTGCGATCATCGTAGGGATCATAAAACTGGCTCAAGATCTCAGTTCAATGGTCGTTTAATGTTTGAAGAGTAAGACAATCCTTCTAAACTGCTACGGAGCGATAGAACTCAACCTGTGGTCAGCCTACCGGTTGAGCTCAACGGTGCCACTCCTTTGTTCACACAGACAAAATGGGGTAGGTTGCAAGTCACCCCCAACGCTTCCTCCATCTTTACAGCATGTAAAGCGTCGTGACAGCTAATCTCCTTTCGGAGTTTCTTAGCACCCCGTTGTGCATCCAAGATACGCTGTGATTTCAGCTGATTAGATCCATTTAGCCGCATTGTTATCCTTGGCACATGTCTTGCCATAATAATAAGTAGTCATGGATCGAGGCGTCTTTTCCAGAGATATAGAAAGCGTTTCCGAAGGGAGGCAATCATGACAACAATCGAGAGTGAAATGCCGATCAGACTTGAGGACGTTATCTCGTGGGCTCGTGAAGGGAAAAAAATCAAGGCGTCCGTTAAGCTATCAAGAGAGCCCATTGTGGAAGTGGTTCTGGTGGAGGCAGGTTATCCACAGCCAACACCGGCCTATTTGTTTAACGCAGAATACACCTTTGAGGTTGATGCAAAGTATTACCGGGTCGCAAAGACCTACCTGAGGGGCAGCGGTTCCGAATCCGTCCAGGTATCCGCAGAAAATCGCAATGTCACCAATGCTAGGTTGAAGATGGACTACGATCGTCTCACGCGAGCCGGCATCGACTTGGAAGAAGAGTACTTCGAAAAGCTGAAGCTGTAGCAGCGACGTTCGAAGAGGAATTCAGTTGAAAGCCCTGCTTCATCGGTCGTCAGTTGGAACGGGTCCTTAAAACTTTGGGGCCGCTGGAGACCACGTTTGTGGATTCCACAGAAAGGAACGCCAACCACGCAGTATTGGTTTGACCCGTGGGTACAAAAGAGAGGACGAAAACATGGCCTCGTTGATTGAAAAGGAAAAACCCCTCAGGCTTGACGATTTCATTGTCCTCGCCAAAGGGGGGCGGAGCATTGAAGCGGATATTGAGTTGAAAAGACAGATCGTCATGCAGGAAGTCTATCCGGATGAGGCGCAGGTGAGAAGAGACGAAGTGGATGCCTATCTCCTCATGGGCGATTACAACTTTGAAGTAGAAGGAGAAAGCTACAAAGTCTCAAAGGTCTACCTGATGGGGTTTCAAAGGGAGGCTCCGTATATTGCAGACCTGAACAGGAGTATAGCCAATAAGCGGCTGAAGATGGATTTCCGGCGGCTGAAGGACGCCGATATCAAAGTTGTGCCCAAATACTTCTGACCGGCAGCCAATGAGACCAATCTTGGCAAGCTTAAAATGAGCTCAAGAGCTGACGCCCTCCGCGAGTTCAGACAACCTTTTGAAGCCCTGGGGATAGCATGGAACCCAGAACGATCTTCTTCCAACTATTCGTCCTTTTGATGACCGGCCTCTTGGGGGGGCTATTGGCTTTGCGGTTGCGCCAGCCGGTCATGTTGGGCGAATTGGCAGCAGGGCTTTTTGTCGGTCACGCGGCTGTTTATTTTTTTTCGTCGCGGGGTCTGGATTCCACGACGTTAAGCATTCTCTCGGAGATCGGAATATGCGCGCTTCTTTTCGACGTTGGCCTCAAGATTCATCTGAATAAAATCCGCGTGATCGGTTCCGAGGTACTACTGATTGCCACCGTGGGAGTCATCACCCCTTTCGCTCTCGGTTATTTTGTGGGGGTTCTGTTTGACTTACCCCAAAAGTCCTGTCTGTTGATTGGCGCTTCACTGACGGCAACCAGCGTTGGAATTACCGCTGCCATCCTGGAGGAGGTGAATAAAGCGATCTCAAGAATCGGCAATATCATCGCCAGTGCGGCCATCATGGACGATATCCTTGGGCTTGTCGTGCTGGGGTTGATCTCGGGGGTAGTCAGTGATCAGAGTACAGCCATAGGATCCCTCTTTGTCATTGGAATAAAGGTGGTGGTCTTTTTTGGAATAGCGCTCTTCTTATTAAGGCCCTTGGCTTCTGTGGCGCTAGATGCATTGGAAGCAGTCTATGGAGAAAAAGGGGTCACATTAGCCAGCTTCTCCTTTTTGCTGTTCCTTTCGTTCATTTCAAACCTCATCGGTCTCGGTCTGATTGTGGGGGCCTTCACAGCAGGCCTCGCCTTGTCTGAAGCACGCGAACGGGATGAAATCCACAGTGCCTTTCGGCCGATAGTCGATATTTTTGCGGGACTCTTTTTCATTCTGATAGGGACCCAAATGAACCTCTTTGACCTGTATCTTCTTCCAAAAAATAACGGCGGCATTTTTCTTTTTGGTGGCGTCTTGGTTGTTTGTGCCATTGCGGGAAAAATGGTCTGCGGTCTGGTGGTACGCGGATCTGCGCGGGATAAATGGACGGTTGGCTTCGGCATGGTTCCTCGTGGGGAGGTAGGCCTGATTATAGCAAACCTTGGACGCTCTGAAGGGATCCTGACACAGGCATACTTCTCAACCCTGATCCTTGTGGTGATGATTACCACCTTTCTTGGCTCGAGTTTGTTCAAACATATTCTGGATAGTAATGAAGCCTATGGAACTTGATCTCCCATCCTTCATCCATCCGTTGTTTGCGTGGTCCGGGTGAGGGCCGGATGAATCGACGGGTTTAGGTCCAATTCTGAGTGGGCGTAGCGGGGATCAAGTGTGGGTGTCATCGAATAAATTAGATCAAACAGGAGCATCTATGCCTCTTAAAACACGCACGGAGCATATTGAAACACCACAATGGCATGCCCTTGACAAGGAATCAGTCATATCAAAGCTCGAAACTGATTCCTCTCTGGGCTTGAGCGCCACAGAAGCCGGGCAGCGATTGCTGCAATATGGGCCGAACATATTACGAACTCTGACAAAAGTTACCTGGTATGCTGTCATGGCACGTCAGTTCGTGAACGTGCTGATCATCATCCTATTGGCTGCGGCTACCATTGCCCTTGTTATAGGTGAAGTGACTGACGCCATAACCATCATCGTGATTGTATTGCTCAATGGCGTGCTGGGCTTCGTGCAGGAATGGAAAGCGGAAAAGGCGATAGAGGCCCTCCAGCGGATGTTACTACCCAACTGCAAAGTCATTCGCGACGGTCTCGAAAGCGTGATCGATGCAAGAGAACTGGTACCGGGAGATATGGTAATGCTGGATATCGGCGATCATGTGCCGGCCGATTTACGCCTTGTTGGGGCTGTGAACATCAAGTTGGACGAATCCTCACTGACCGGGGAGTCGGTGTCGATTAGCAAAGATGTGGCTCCGGTAAATCCTGAAACACCTCTTCCCGAACGCGCTTCGATGGCCTGGATGGGCACCGTAGTCACCAACGGGTGCGCTATCGCCGTGGTCGTAGCAACTGGCATGGACACCGAATTCGGGCGAATTGCCCGACTCACGCAGACTGTAGGTCAAGAAACCACCCCTCTGCAGCGAAAGCTGGCTGTGCTAGGCAAACAGTTGGGGATATTCTCTGTTGGGATTTCCATTGTTGTGGCGATGGTTGGATTTCTGATGGGAAAACGGTTGCTGGACATGTTCCTGACCGGTGTGTCGCTCGCTGTGGCAGTTGTACCTGAGGGTCTTCCAGCCGTAGTAACCATAACCCTGGCCCTTGGGATACGTGCCATGGTGCGCCGTCGGGCTTTGCTGCGCCGCCTGCAGGCCGCTGAAACCCTGGGTGCTGCCACCGTGATTTGTACTGACAAGACCGGAACGCTCACGCAAAACGAGATGACCGTTCAACGCATCTGGCTCCCTGCAGGAGACATTCATGTGACGGGGGTAGGCTATGAGCCGAAAGGCAGTTTTGAGAGTAACGGTAAGGCTATCGCCTACCAGGAACGTCCAGACCTGTTGGCGCTTCTGGAAACCGGCTTACGCTGCAACCACGCACGGATCTGTGAGGAGGGCCAGGAATGGCGCCAGATTGGAGAGCCCACCGAGGCAGCTCTTGTGGTGGCTGCCTGTAAAGCGGACCTTTTACCCGCAGAACATCACTGGACGGTCAGTGAGTTTTCTTTCAATTCCCGTCGTAAACGTATGACTGTCATTGAGGACCAGTTGGAGGACCTAATCGCCCATGTCAAGGGAGCGCCAGAGATTATCTTGGAGCGTTGCACCCGCATCTTGGAGGGTGCTTGTGAACGGGACATGACCGATGCAGATCGGCAGATGGTCAACGCCGCCTATCAGTCTCTTGCACAGGATGGCTTACGCACCCTGGCGATGGCACGGCGTATCCTTCCGAGGGGTATTTGCCTGGATGAAGAGCACGTAGAGCAGCACTTGACGCTGCTTGGCATCGTAGGAATCATTGATCCGCCACGGCTTGAGGTCACAAATGCCATACGACTCGCTCACAGCGCAGGGATGCGGGTCATCATGATCACGGGTGATGCCCCGGCCACGGCGTCTGCTATTGCCCAGCGTATCGGCCTGCCTGTCCGGCGCACTGTTTCGGGAACAGAACTTGCCGACATGGACGATGGGAAACTTAAAAGCGCCTTGAACCAGGACGTGCTCTTCGCACGAACCAGCCCGGAGCATAAGCTCCGCGTCGTGAAATTGCTGCAGGACATGGGGCATGTTGTGGGCATGACCGGCGATGGTGTCAACGACGCTCCGGCCCTGAAGCAGGCCGATATCGGGATTTCTATGGGTTTGCGCGGCACTGACGTGGCCAAAGGGGCGTCGGACATGATCCTCACCGATGACAACTTCGCTTCCATTATCGGCGCAGTGAAGGAAGGAAGACGACAGTATGAGAATATCCAGAAGTTTGTGCGCTACTTGCTGTCATCCAACGCAGGCGAGGTCGTGGCCATCTTTTTTAACATCCTGTTGGGCGGACCGTTCATCCTGCTGCCGGTACAGATTCTGTGGATGAACCTCCTGACGGATGGCATGACAGCGGTTGCCTTGGGGGTGGAGCCTGCAGAAAAAGGCATCATGCAACGTCCGCCACGTGATCCAAAGGAACGCATTCTGAATCGCCACGGTATCATCTGGACGCTTCTTCTTGGCAGTTATATTGGCTTTGCCACCCTGTGGCTGTTCCACCACTATCTGACAAGTGGCCAAGAGAATGCGGTGTTTGTCGCACAAACGGTGGCTTTCACCGGCATTATCATCTTGGAAAAGATGAATGTGTTTAACTTTCGTGCGCTTCACGAGCCGCTCTCGAAGATTGGTTATTTTTCCAACCCTTGGGTGTTGATCGCTTGGACCTTTAACGCAGGCCTTCAGGTGTGCGCGGTTTATGTGCCCTTCCTTCAAAAAGTCCTACACACGGTGCCATTGAGATTGGCGGACTGGGCATTAATATGTGTCATAGCCGGACCCATTTTCATAGTCACCGAGACCTACAAATGGATGGATTGGAGAGCCAAGCGGAGTGAGACGTATAGGCATGTGGGCCGCCCCATCCACCCCCGGATCACGTGACCCAAGGCCTCATTGCCTACGGGGCTCGTCGGACTACATCATGTGCCGCACGAGGACATTGGGCCTGCAGGACGCCCTATAAGCCGACTTGAGGTCAAACGCCGCTTTACAATTTGTAAAGAATAACAACAGCCATGGCCTGCAGAAAAGGAGATTCTCACCGACTGTTTTCTAATAAGCATCGTGTTTTCAATTTGTTATCCCAACTCATAGCAATGCCTCGTCTTGGCATAGGTTTTGCCATGTAACCCGCGAGAGGAGGTCTTGAGGAGAGAAAAACATCAGTGGAAGGAAGGCTTGCACAAGCCCGACAATAGTTTAAAACCGTTCATGGAATCTGGTTTCTTAAGATGAAGATATTGCAAGAGGTGTCCTGTTTGTTCCGCCCTTCCTGTCCGCACTGCGCGTTTTGTAAGTCAGACACGGAATAAATATGTTTTTTGATCCTACAGTGTCTGCCTGAAAACGGTCAGATGATATCTGAAGAGAACAGACACAACCCAGGAGGACAATTTGAGAGAAGGAGAGATCGAAAAGCAATTCAAAAGACTCCAGCAGGAGATCGCGCTAGCTGGTGAGGAGTTGGAGTCCCTGAAGCGCATTCAAAGGGCAGAGATGGATGCATTGCGTCTCGAAGTTGAAACCCTCCGCCGCTGTATCAGACGCTTGCACCCGAAATTTGAGGATTGCTTTGGTGCGGTTCGAACTGAGGTGATGCAGGAGATAGATCCTCAAAGACTGTAGCGGGGGGCACCTTAACATGAAGTCACTGCGGCGAGCACTAGTTGTTCGGGTCGGCGGCCCTCGATTTCGTGATGGGCGTGGCTCTTGGAATGAGTCTACGGCCAGACCAGGCAAGGTGTCCTGTCCGGCCAGTCACCGCACTTTTGATAACTGCCCGGAATCATATGTTGAGATAGAAGGGGGGTTTTTCCAAGAACGCCGCGAGGAGCTTGTTCGTCTCATTCTACATGAAGAGAAATTAGTTAAGGCAGACCATCCGATGGAAAGGATCATTGCGATTGTGCATGAAAATGACCGCACCTTGGTAACAACAACGGGGGTTCACATGGCCCGTTGCATTGGAAGGGCGCTGTCACGAGCCTACCAAGAAAATTTTTAGAGTCGATATGGTGATAGTACAAATATAAGGGCCGCTGGAATGGGTCGCAATGATTAACTTAACTCTACCACTTACGGTCAACTGCACAACCCATCTCACGCATAGATGAAAACCGCGCATTCCAGCCACGGAGGACAGCCTCGCTCAGCTTTACAACCTGTAAAAAATACCAACAGGGGCGTCTCTTGGCCAACATACGGTCCACCTGCAAAATCTCAATAATAGTAAGTGGTTTTAGCCAGTTGAGTGGATCTCGAGTCGTCATTTGTATTGGCACACCCATTGCTCTTCTTCATGGTAAATGAATGAAAAGAGGTACATATCGTGACCGACCAATGCACCATCTTGATCGCGGAGCGAAATCCCCACGTCCGCAAATTTCTGCGGCGTGAGCTTGCAGCTGAGGGTTACCGGGTGGAGTTAGCGAGCAACGGTCGCGAGGTCTTGAGGATGCTTGACAGTAATAAGGTTCCCGATCTGCTTATATTGGACTTGGATATTCCCCATGTGAGTGGACTGGAGATACTAAAGCAGCTGCAGGATAGAGAATCTCCGCTACCGGTGGTGGTCCACACATTCCTTTCGGATTATGCCGACTATCCGGCGGTGCAGAACGCAGCAGCCTTTGTGGAAAAAACAGGCAACAATATTGACAAGCTTAAAGCGGTGATCCTGGACGTGCTGGCGAAGGCATACCCTCGGCGGAAGTGTCAGCACAGGTTAGAGCCGGTTAAGTCAAAGGAATTAGATGGTGCAAATGGGCGTACTGTGCCTTCATAGGCTCGGAGGATGACTGAATAGCAAGTAATAGCGCACCGCAGTACATGCGAATGAGCAGATACAGAAAGGAGGTGTAGGCGATGACAGAAATAAAGAAAATCCTTTTTCCTGTTGATTTGACAGAAAACTCTTCAAAGGTTCTGCCTTACGTACGCTTGTTTTCCGAGAAATACAACAGCATGATTTATCTGCTACACGTGTCGGAAGACCTTCGTCTCTGGTACAGGGTCGATGTTCCCGATCTTCCCCGAGATTCCTTGAACCTTTTCCAAAAGGAAGCCTTAGAAGTTGCTGAAAAGGCCATGAACAACGTTTGCGAGGAACAATTACAGGGCTGTCCCAACTTCCAAAGACGAATTATTTCCGGCGATCCGGTCACCGAAATTTTAAAATTCATTGACGCCGAGGAGATCGACCTCGTGATTATGGGGACCCATGGGCGAAAAGGTCTTGAGCATGTCCTGTTTGGGAGTGTGGCTGAGAACGTGGTGAAGAAATCCCCCGTTCCTGTAATGACTATTAATCCTTACAAGATCAAGTGACCATTCACGCAAACGCCAGACCCCTTAGACTGAAAGATTGAGAACTGGCTATTTTGGAAGGTTGAACTGGAGGTTGCCATGAAAGCATTCAAGAACATACTTTTTCCCATAGACTTTTCAGATTGTTCAGAAAAGGTTTTCCCACATGCACGCGATATCGCTCAAGCCTTTGAGGCAAGACTCCATCTCCTATTCGTAGTTCGAGATATATCTTACCTAACTACGATCGATGTTCCGCGCGACCTGTTGATGAACACTGTTGCCAGGATCGCCAAAGCTGGGGAGGATCACATGGAGATGTTTGTCGACAAAAATTTAGGGAGTATTGTGGACCACGAAACCAAGGTAGTGACAGGGAATCCTGCTGAGGAGATTTTGAAATTTGCCCATCAACAGAGCATCGACTTGATTATCATGGGGACCCACGGCAGAAAGGGCCTGGAAAGAACCCTCATGGGGAGCGTGGCAGATCATGTGATTAAAAATGCTGCCGTGCCGGTTTTGACCATCAATCCCTTCAGGCCCCAAGTTAAACAGGTGAAGGCCTAAAGCGCAAGGAGTTGTTTATGTTGGTAAAAAGCTGGATGAGCACTGATGTTATTAGCCTCGATGAAGACACTCCTATGATGAAGGCTTCTATCATCATGAAGGAGAAGAAAATCAGATCTTTGCCTTTAGTCGACAAGAAAGGCAAGCTGGTTGGGATCGTGACCGACAATGACTTGAGAGACGCCTCACCGTCCAAGGCAACGACGTTGGACATGTATGAACTGAATTATCTCCTTTCTACCATCAAGGTCAGTAGTATTATGACCAAGAGTCTTGTGTTTGTGAGGCCAGATGAGACCGTAGAATTTGCTGCGATCCTGATGTTGGAAAACAAGATCTCAGCACTTCCCGTAATCCACAACAATGGTTCCTTGGTCGGCATCATCACACAAACGGACATTTTTAAGGCGCTGATCAGCATTACGGGGGTCTATACCGGTGGGGTTCAATTTGGTCTCAGTCTTGAGGATCGTCCTGGTTCGATCCGGGAAGTTACTGACATGATCCGTTCATATGGGGGGCGTGTTGTGAGCATTCTCTCGACGCGAGAAATGGCTGAAGAGGGGCGTTATAATGTCTACATACGAACAATCCCCCTCCCAGAAGATAAGATTAGGGGTCTCGTGAGAGAGCTAGAGGGCCGGTTTGTGGTTCTTTATACGGTTCGTGACCTGCTGGACGAAGTCGAGAGTCGGCGTACTCGGGTTCCGGGATAGGCGTTACAGGGCGTTTGATCTCGTCGTTGTCACCATGTTTTCGCAGTTTGCATATCTGTGTATTGGACGGCGAGATGTGGTCCATACACCTTACTGCAATCCCTATATGGCGTCTATATGGCACGCCTGACGGCATGTCCTTTCTTAGTATTACAGCTAGATAGCGTATGGAAAGGGCCTCATGGACAACAGACTCACTTGTGAAGAGTTGGAAAGAAAGGTCAGAGAACTCGAACAAGAGGCGGTGAGGATTGAGCGGTTAGAAGAAGTGCTCAGGAAACGTAGCAAAGAACTGGACTGCTTGTATGCGGTTCTTGAAATCGTTGATCGCTCGGGAACTCCTCTGGAGGAAAGGCTGCAGCAGGTTGCCGACTCACTGCCTCAAGGGTGGCAGTATTCAGAGATTGCCTCTGCCCGGCTGACCTTTGAAGGTCAAACATATACCAGAGATAAGTTTGAGGCTGGTCCGTATGGGCAGGCTGCAGATATTATTGTCGCCGGGACCAAGATTGGCAAAATCGAGGTCTGTTATGGGCAGGAAACGCCTGAGTCTGACGAAGGGCCCTTCCTAAAAGAAGAGAGGAAATTGATCAACACCGTTGCCAAGAGAATAAGCACATTCATTGAGCGCAGGAGGGCTGAGGAAGCCCGGCAGATAGCCCAGGAACGACTTCAAGAGGCTCTGACACATGTACTCAGCGGGTTCCTTCCCATATGCACAGAATGCAAAAAGATACGAGATGATGCCAGCAACTGGATCCGCATTGAAAACTACATTGAAGACCGCACAGACGTTGAGTTTAGCCACAGTATATGCCCGGAATGTGCAAGGATCCTGTATCCGAATTTAGTGAAGAGAACCTGAACAGTGCAGAGATTTGCCCCGTCGAATATTACTCACGCATGTTTTGCTAATTCTAAAAATGTCTGTCTTCATCAGAGCTTCCCGTGGAGTTTCCTGTCTGCATTTACCCGGATGAGGCGGAGGGGAGAAGTTCGTCCATCTTGCGAATCGCAACAAGTGGAAACGGCTGCATCATGTTAGTCGACAAAAAATATATATCTGTCAAATTTAGCCAAAGCAAGCTTGAAAAGAGACATAGAGAGCTTGCTGTACTCTATGACATTGGTAGCGATTTGACCAGCTCTCTCGGCCTTACAGAGATTTTAGATAGAGCAGTAATAAAGATTCGAGAGCATTTTATGAAGGATGCTGTCAGGATCTACTTAATGGATGAAACCGAACAGTATCTTGAATTGGTTGCCTACAAAGGAATTTTAAAAGAGCAGCTGGAAGGACTGCGTAAGATTCGAATAAATGAAGGTTTTTCAGGAAAAGCAGCGCGAACAAAAAGCTTCATCGCTCAGCGGGTTTCGGACTTGGAGAACGGGAAAAGGGCGGCCCTTTTACATAGCAAGGGATTCAAAGTCATCATTTGTGTGCCGCTCATTGTAAAGGACAAGGTTGTAGGCGTCATGAATTTGGCTTCTAAGCGAATGATTTCACTAAATCAAGAGAAGATTGACTTGCTGGTCGCCATAGGTAACCAGATAGCCATTGCTATGAACGTTGCAAGGCTCTATGAAGACATACAGATAAAGGCAAAAGAGGTGAGGCAGAAAAAGGACGATCTGGAATTTTTTGCCTATACTATTTCACACGACCTCAAGAACCCTGCGATTGGAATTGCTGGTTTTGCCAAATTACTTACAAAGAGATATGGACATAGGCTAGACGAAAAAGGCAAGAGATATTGTCATCAAATTAAGAGGGCGGCCGAACAGATTGAGGTATTTACAGAAGACATCAATGAATATATCAAGTGCCAAAAAATCTCCTTTAATATTGAAAAGATCGATGTTAAACGCATCATAAGGCATATCGGGCATGAGGTTTCACTCGTGTTAAAGGCGCGGAACATAACATGGAAGGAACCTGACACCATTCCCGAGATCGTAGCCGATCAGTTGGCCATGACGCGGGTTTTTAGGAACTTGGTCGACAATGCGCTAAAACACGGGGGAAAGAGTCTTACAAAAATTGTCTTGGACTATGATCAGGACGAACATTTCCACATATTTTCCCTCTGCAACGATGGGGTGGCCGTGAGAAGGAAGGATGCCGAAGTGGTCTTTCAAATGTTCCAAAGGCTGCCGGCGTCAGAGCAAACAGAAGGCACCGGCTTGGGATTGACTATTGTTAAGGAAATCGTAAGCGCCCATGGGGGAAAGGTATGGGTTGAATCCGCTCCAGGTAGCGGCACTATCTTCTATGTTTCTATACCAAAGGACCCCGAAAACATCGGAACAGCACAAAACCGCAGATTGGATGATTCTTGCAAGGGCCCGGCCGAGTCTCCAAAACGCTTCGCCGCGTGAACTCAGTTGAGACAAACGCACGACCTAAAGGTTTGCCTTTCAACGATCTCCGCCTGACAACGTTTAAAGCCCTACCTGTCCATCTCGAGTTTGTCATCCGGGCCAACAAGGTGTTTACATGAACTCTCACTGAGTGCTACCTTACGTATGGAGATGATCGCACTGAGCACTCGTAAGACTGGCACGTTTCACAGGGGGTAGAATGATGGATCTCAAGGTATTCCTTACAACTTTTGGCTTGATATTTCTTGCTGAACTGGGAGACAAGACGCAGCTGGCCACGCTCTCTTTTGCTGCTGAGAGCAAGTCCCCACTTGCCGTATTCGTGGGCTCTGCTTCCGCCTTGGTTTTAACCTCATTGTTGGCTGTCGTACTTGGAGCCGGGCTGGGCAGGTTCATCCCGGGCAATTATGTCAAAATAGGGGCGGGCATCCTTTTCATCATATTAGGGGCCTGGATGATATTTTTCCCGGAAGCGAAGTAGAACCTAGTAATTTCCTTTTTTGTCGCTGTTTATACATGATGCAGGTCTTTGGC
The DNA here is from genome assembly GCA_041547605.1 of Desulfobacteria bacterium. GTDB lineage: Bacteria > Desulfobacterota > Desulfobacteria > Desulfobacterales. Next base: position 2,324 of record JBFEUB010000006.1, on the reverse strand, counting down.
CAGGTAGAAATACAGCAGGTGTTTCACGCAAAGCGGATAGGCAATAGAAGTGATTTCAAAACCTCTTTTCTCTCCGGTTTGGCCATTTTAAGTTCTAAGCTCACTCCACTAAAATTGGGCACGAAGTGAAGTTGTGCGCTAAACTCGGCCTAACGCACTCAAACAGTTACGATTTTTACGCTTCGTTTCGCAAAGAACTTGATAGCAAAATGGCCAACAATGGGCTATCAATAAGGTTTTGAAATGGCTTGTAGAAAAATATCTAAGAAAAGGCGGTCGTTAAAGTCATTTGACAGCCACGGGGTTGTGATACGTTTCAGACCATACGAATCAAAGACTCGCTCATCCCAGCTTTGTCAAAAGCCTTGCGAGGATGAGCCAGAGTTCCCTCAACACAGGCCTCAGTCGCCCGGTTCAGCCGGCTTGCCACCCGTGACCTGTGAATAGCGCAACAGGTTATCGATAAGCTTATACATTCGGTTGACTTCGTCCAAAGCACTGGTGACGCATTTGTCGGTGTCGTTACTGAGTTTGCCCTTACAAATCCTCTGCAGCATTCGCAGGTGCGTCGTCACCGCACGCAAAGGCTCGTGCAGGTCGTGTGAGGCAACATAGGCGAATCTCTCCAACTCCCTGTTGCTGCGTTCGAGTTCAGAGGCATAACGTTCCAACTGTTCCTGTGAACGCTTTCGTTCGGTGATTTCCATCGTCAGTTGTTCTGCTGTCATAGCCAGCTTAGCGGTGCGCTCTTCAACAAGGCGTTCCAGTTTATCGTAAGCTTTTCCTACCGCTTCCTCTGCCTGCTTGCGAGCTAAACGATCACCATGCTTGCGCACGACATCCGGGAGTACCGCGGGCAGTAAGTCCAAATAGCCCAAGCCGGAGTCTTTGATGATATAGTCATCAACACCTAATTTGAGGGCTTCGACGGCCAGCTCTTCCGACCCCCTTCCGGTTAGAATGACCAGAGGAAAGGGGACCCCTACATCCAGAAGCTCCTTACACAGGTCTAAACCAGAGATTCCGGGCAAGCCATGGTCAATGACTGCCAGATCGAACAGCGCATGTTCGGTGCCAAAGCGATTCAGCGCTTCTTCAGCCCGTTCGCACTCCGTGATCTCGAAGGAGACTTGGCTCCTTTCAAAGGCTCGGCGGAAGGCAAGCCTGTCGTGTTTGTCGTCTTCAACCAGAAGGATCCGAAGCCGCGCTGATGATTGCGTTGGACCCACGTTTCCCTCCCAGAAACTTTATCAATTGCGAAAAACCGTTTGAGGCCTATCAAGGCCCAGGAAAACGAATCGAACCCATGGCCGTACCTGCCTAGCCCGTGGCAAAAGCCTAACTAATTTCTGTCAGTTAGAACTGTATCTGGATGCGCCTCTTGTCTCCCCCCTCATCCTTAATAGAAAGGAACACCTTCCCTAGTCGCTCACACCAGGTGCGAACGTCTTTCTCGAAGGTCGGACAATCTCCCAGTACTTCCAAAACATCACCGGGTTTCAAGTCCGGAGCCCGCACAGCTATCTTCAAAACAGGCTGCGGGCATTTCAGGCCAAGGGTGTCCAGAACTTCGACTGCCATGATCATTGCTCCTGATTCAACGTTTCACGCTTGGGGTGCAACATGACACGGATGCCCCGTCCTAATCTATCCCGATCTGTCGTTATTGATCGGAAATGCTGGGTTGGTGAGCCCATCTGAGAATCTCTCAATGCCTGACACTCGAAGATTCCCTGCGGCTTGCAGCGGGGAATCTTTAATCCGCAGTCCAGATTTTCTCCTTGCTCGTAACATAAATCAGGCGGAAAAATTTCTTTTTTCTATCTAACTGATATCATGAGACTTGTCAAGTGATGGAAACGAATCTGTTGATAGCCTTGAGTCCGTGCTTGTGGCGATAAGAGAGATGTTGAGAAAAAAACCGAGGAACCAACCATCTCCGTTTCTAAGAAATCTAAGAAAAGTCAGCCCCACTTATCCAGAGGGGGCGGTGTACGCTAGAAGCTATCTCAAAAATGCGTCTGAGGCCCCATGGCGGCGTTGCGAATCGGCTCAAAATGCTTACATACTACCGGTGCGGGCGGTGTACGCTAGTGTCGTGTCCCAGGAATAAGTTCTATTAGTGATACTGGAGCCGAAAGTCTTTTCCGAGCGACATTGAGCTTTTTCGGAGCCGGACTTCAGCTGAGTGGAGCGTTAAGAATCATAAACTGTTTGAGGGCCTTAGGCCCGAGTTTTAGCGCTCCGGTTGCGCCTGACGGCTTGAACATAACCACTGTGTGCATGATTTAGCGGAGCGAAGTTGATGTCCCGAAAATGCTCAC
>JBFEUB010000005.1:0-38670 GCA_041547605.1 Desulfobacteria bacterium | reverse complement strand
CGGAAAAGGCTTTCGGCTCCAGTATCAGTAATAGAACTCATTCCTGGGACACGACACTATCGTGATGATCGCCGCTGGTTTGCCCCACCTCTCGATGATGTTCGCCACCAGCGTCTTTGTGAGTTTTTCTGAGGCCTTTCTCAGGGCCGCACTTGCCCCGCTCACAGGGTCAATATGGGCTGCGGCCGCATTGGCGTTTGCAGATATCAAAACATGGCCATTGTCGACTTGAACAACTCGGACAGATATCTCTGCGCGACAGGAACGAAAGTCAAATTCAATACATCCTGCATCTTAGGCCACGGCTTGACCGCGAACAACTACTTCCGCTGCCTCAATTACACGATCTAAATCATCTCGAAGAGGGCCCATCCTTACCCGGGCCTGGTAGCTACCCTCAGCGAGTCTTGTTCTTTGCGTTCATTGAGAACCTAATAATCACAAACGTACCCCGCGGACCGCAAATAGACCTCATCCCGTATGAGGGTGTAATTCTCGCTAAGCGTTTCGGAATCAAAAGACCCCCACCGCGATCTCCACAGCGATTCTCTGGGCATCTTTGATAGGCTCATCAAGCGCCAGACCCTATTCCCTTGAAAGAATGGCCAAAACGCCTTCCGTGGTCACAGTTCGAACTTCATCACCCTTTGCCCACGTGGCCGGGACGGTTACCATGAGAATTAAAGGGAAGATGCACGCGAAATTCTTTTTCACAGGCCCCCCTTGTTTTACCATAGTACCCGGGTATTTCCGTTCCCGGATCTAAGCTAAAATGATGACGAAATACCTTGTTTTTTCAAGAGCGTATAGGGAAAGCGGGGTCGTTCGTCAAGCAGACAAGCCCTGTGGAACATATGTTGATAAGGGACTGCTCCACGTCCCTTAGAGCGTTATGATGTTGTGGTATCCCTTCATCATCGCAGAATGCACTATATTTAGACACCAATGCATGCCTGAAAAAAAGTAAACCGTGCCAGAAAGAAGAATTCTACAGTTATGAACGTCGATAATATTGTAAAGTTGAACACGTTTGGATATGGTATATGCACTGGAAATATGAAATCATGAAAACGTATGCCCTGAAAAAACCTCAAAACCGATCCTGTTGAGTAACGGCTGTGCCCCCCGAAAAGAAGACCCAGCAAGCCGCCAAGAAAGTAAGAACCGGCAATAAACCGCAGGCGTCGAAGCACAAGCAATCCGGAAAGACTATGGAGCTGTTTAATCAAGTGGTCTTTCGGGATTGGTGTAAATCGTGCGGTATATGTAGCGCTTTTTGCCCTAAAAACGTCATTGGCCGCGACGACAGTGGGGGCCCTATCATTGAACGGCCAGATGATTGTATTGGGTGCAGGTTCTGTGAGTTGCACTGTCCAGACTTCGCCATTACCATTATTGTGCGGGATGTGGAATCCGAAAGGGACCTAGGATGAGAGGACCTTCTTCGAAAAAGAGACGCCTCTTACAGGGAAACGAAGCAATAGTAGAGGGCGCCTTGACCGCAGGCTGTCGTTTTTTTGCAGGGTATCCGATCACGCCAGCCTCAGAAATCAGCGAAATGCTGTCCGTCCGATTACCTCAGGTAAACGGTACCTTCATCCAAATGGAGGACGAAATTGCTGGTATGGGAGCAGTTATTGGCGCTTCGCTGGCGGGGATTAAGAGCATGACGGCCACGAGTGGACCTGGATTCTCGCTCCTGCAAGAAAATCTGGGGTTCGCTTGTATTGCTGAAGTCCCTTGCGTTGTGGTGGATGTCATGAGGGGTGGACCAAGCACAGGCCTCCCCACAAACCCTTCACAGGGTGACGTGATGCAGGCCAGGTGGGGAACCCATGGCGATCACCCCATAATAGTTTTGGCCGTATCAACCGTCCTTGACTGTTTTGACATAACGGTTCAGGCCTTCAACCTTTCAGAGGCATATCGTGTTCCAGTCATAATCCTGTCAGATGAAATAGTCGCGCACACCCGAGAAACTTTGGTTTTGCCCGTTGATCCGGTTGAAATCATTGACCGGGTGTCTCCGAGCATGCCGTCTGAATGGTACATTCCGTATGAAGGCAATAGCAGGAGCGTCCCTACTATGGCAGCTTTTGGAGAAGGATACCGCCACCACGTGACAGGGCTTGTCCATGATGTGCGGGGTTTTCCCACACAGCGCGCGGATGAAATCCGGGCCTTTATAAGCCGTTTATTCCGAAAGATCACCCAGGGCTTTCATGAAATTCAGATAACGAAATCGTTTATGATGGACGACGCCGAGGTCGCGGTGATTGCTTACGGCTCAGTATCCCGGTCCGCCCGTCGGGCAATCAATGACGCCAGGGAACAGGGCATGAAGGCTGGGCTGTTGCAGCTGATAACCCTCTTCCCTTTTCCCAGGCGGTCTGTGGAAAGCGTCTTAAGGCAATGCCGCGCCGTGTTGGTCCCTGAGATGAACATGGGACAAATCAGTCGGGAAGTTAAACGGGTCAATCGGTTTGCCTGCCAAGTGGAAAAGTATAACCGCATCGACGGCGAGCTTATCAGGCCCGATGAAATCGTCGGAAAACTTACAAAGCTGTAGGCCTGTTGTCCGCATGCTTGCGACGTGTGGGTGATGACACATGACGAAAGAAGTCACAAAGCTCATTCATAAGTACCTGCGTCACGACAAAAAATTCCCTCATGTTTGGTGTCCTGGCTGCGGTAACGGCATTGTCCTGGGCGCACTCATTCGCGCTATTGATCGCTTGGGCCTGGAAAAAGACGAGATTGTGCTGGCATCCGGGATCGGCTGTTCAGGCCGCATGCCAGTGTATGTTGACTTCAACACCTTGCATACTACACATGGGCGAGCCTTGACCTTTGCCACCGGGATCAAATTGGCAAAGCCTTCCCTGAACGTTATCACCATCATGGGTGATGGGGACGCTACCGCCATTGGCGGCAATCACTTCATTCACGCTGCCAGGCGGAATTTGGACCTCACCGCTATCATTGTCAACAATCAGATCTATGGCATGACCGGAGGTCAGCACTCACCCACAACGCCCTACGGCTGTTATGCCACAACCTGCACCTACGGCCATATCGAACATGCCTTTTCTATTGCGGAGTTGGCAGTTACGGCAGGTGCTGCTTTTGTGGCCAGGGGTACGGTGTACCATGCCCGGCTCTTGGATAAGTTAATTGAGGCCGGGATACGAAAACCCGGTTTTAGTGTCGTGGAGGCAATGTCTAACTGCCACGTGCAATTTGGACGGCGAAATCAAATTGAAGATCCCGTGACCATGATGAAGTGGTTAAGAGATCATGCAGTGACCACAGAAAAAGCCCAAAAAATGAAGCCCGATGCCCTTGAGCATAAGTTTACCATAGGTGTCTTGGCTGACTTGGAGAAGCCAATCTATACGGATGAATATCAAAAGGTTCGCGACAGGGCTAGAAGCCCTGCTTGAGAATGAAACCAATGACGAAAGACCGGTACGAGATTCGATTTGCTGGGTCAGGCGGGCAGGGCATCATTATGGCGGCCATAGTCTTGGCTGAGGCAGCAGGAGTCTACGATGGAAAGTACGTTTGTCAGACCCAAAGCTATGGCCCTGAAGCCAGAGGTGGAAACAGCAGGGCCGAAGTCGTCATCAGCAAAGCAGGCATTGATTATCCCAAAGCCGTACAACCTGATTTGCTCCTGGCCATGAATCAGGGCGCTTTTGACGCCAATTTTCCGGATCTCAAGTCTGAAGGACTGCTCGTGGTTGATGCTTCGCTCGTCGATCAGGTACCCACTGGCCGTGTCGTTGCTATTCCATTTACACAGATCGCCCGAAAAGACGTGGGTAAGGAATTTGCAGCCAATATAGTTGCCTTGGGTGCTGTTGCTTACCTAACACAGGTTGTTTCATTAAAGAGTTTGGAAAAGGCGTTGGCTGCAAGGGTGCCCGAAAAAACAGAAAAAATGAACCGTAAAGCGCTCCATGCTGGCGTTAAAGCAGCTCGAAAGGTCGACCTGAGTGCTTTGCCTCATTTTGTCAACCCAGAAGATGAAGAAGTATGAGCGATCACGTCATTGACCTAGGAGACTGAAACCTCCGACTCAAATACAACCCGATTTTTTCCCTCTCGCTTGACCCTGTAAAGTCTCTCATCGGCCTTAACAAGAAAATCATCCGGCAAGACCTCGTCTTCTTGAAAATTGGATACACCAAAACTGATGGTCACACGGATCTTTTCGCCTTCAGTGATTTCGATCTCATGCTTTTCAATGTCCCGGCGCAGCCTGTTAAGGACATGAACCGCTGACTGTTTATCCACTTCCGGCAAAATGATTAGAACCCCCCACCATACCGCCCCACTGTGTCATACTCCCGCGTGCCGCTGATCATTCCCTGGACAACCTCCTTCAAAACGATATCCCCTGACAGATGCCCGCAAGTATCGTTGATCTTCTTAAAGTCGTCCACGTCGGTTATACACACAGCGAACTGTCTCTTTGTGCGCCTACTTCTCTCCGCCTCTTTCGCCAAGAACTCGTTCATGTATCTTCTGTTGTAAATGCTCGTTAGAGGATCGGCAGTCGCCAGCGTGACCTCATCTTGCAGCCCGGACAACTCTCTTGTCCCCGCCACTGGCCTCGGCCAAAGGAAGTCCTAACTGGCTGCAAAAGCATAGCTTAACGCAGGGATCTTCAAGACAACTTTATGGGTACATGTCACCCCACATTTTTGACACGGGACGATCACATGTGTTATCAGAATGTTGAATGGAACAAAATGCCAGCAGCCTAGAAGGCGGTCATGACTACACGTCTTTTTCATGGACTCTCTTCCAGGAACCCACATCGCCAAAAAGTAGTTTGATGCATGCCCGGTCACTTCATAGTACTTTTGACCTGCCCGAATTAAGAGATCGGGTAAGAGTTTTTCGTGACCGTAAACACGCAGGAAAGGTCGTCGCAGAGATGCTTCACGCCTACCAAAAAGGGGGTGGCATCGTCTTTGGGGTTCCGGCGGGCGGCGTGCCGGTGGGTGCCGTAATTTCAGCGCACCTTCATCTTCCTTTCGATGTAGCGGTCGTGAGTAAAATAACCCTCCCATGGAACACCGAGGCAGGGTACGGTGCTGTGGCCTTTGATGGAACGGTCAGGCTGAATGATGACCTGCTGTTGAACATCAGATTGACTAAAGACGAGGTCCAGAAAGGAATTGAAAGCACTTCCTCTAAAGTCGCAGGCAGGGTCAACAAGCTGCGAAGCAAAAAACCTTTCCCAGGTCTTTCAAAACGTCCTGTTATATTGGTTGACGACGGACTTGCCTCGGGCTTTACCATGCGTGTGGCGGTAGAGGCATTGCGAAAGACCGGTGCCGATCATATAATCGTAGCGGTCCCGACTGGCCATCTTGGAGCGGTCGAACACATTGCCCGCGAGGTCGAGGCATTATACTGCCCCAATATCCGAGGGGGCTGGCGCTTTGCCGTGGCGGACGCCTATGAGCAATGGTCGGATGTAGATGAACAGGAAGTCATTACGATCCTGAAAAAGTTTACCGGTTGACGAGATTGCAGTCAGACCGTCGCGATCAAAAACTTGTGCTTACAGGTGTTCCCCGGTCTCAACGTGGGCCAAAATTTCTTCTGCTGCTAAGCGATGTCCTGCCTTTGTCCAATCAAGATCGTTTTTGAAGAAGAGTTCTTCATTCTCTTGTTGAGACATCCATGCGTCATTGGCAAGATTAAGTTGGCCGGCGACACATTAGCGTCCTTTCCACGTGGGTTTTCTTTTCTCGAGAAACGCAGAAAGACCTTCCTGGGCATCCTCAGCAAACAAATTAGTGACCATGACCTCTTTACCATAATCATAGGCCCGTGAGTCGGACAGGTTAAGTTGGCCGTAAAAGGCCGCCTTGCCTATGCTTAGGACGAAAGGGCTTGCCTCAGCGATCTTTTGGGCCAGGGCCATGGTTTCTGCGGACAGCCGATCAACAGGAACAACCTTGTTGATTAAACCATATCGTTCCGCTTCATGTGCCGAGATCATGCTTCCGGTAAGGAGCATCTCGAGAGCCCTTTTCCTCCCTATGGCCCGTACAAGGGGAACCCCGGGTGTGGTGCAGAAGAGCCCAATCTTAACACCCGGCGTTCCGAAGAGGGCACCTTCCTCGGCCACAGACAGATCACAGGCGGCCACCAATTGGCATCCGGCTGCTGTTGCAACGCCATGCACCTGGGCAATGACAGGCTGGGGCAGTCGCTGGATCTTTTCCATGATTTCCCAACATATACCGAAAATTTTCCTGTAAAATGTCATTTCGTGATCGACCAGCTGCGCGATATCATGACCAGCGCAAAAGACCTTTCCCTCACCTTTTATGATGACAACCCTGACCTCACCATTTTCACTCATACTTGATAGTAAGTCATTTAGCTCTTTTAGCAATTCGAGCGAAAGGGCATTCCTTTTCTCCGGTCGGTTCAAGGTAATAGTTCCAATTCCATCCTCCATGTCAAACTTCAGATAATTGTAACTCATGTTCTCCTCCGTAACTTTTGCAAATGACGTGTTACCTGTTATCCGAACCATCAGAACAGCTTCATACCGCGACTCTGGCTCAGGGGGGAATGCTTCGAGAAAACGATGATACCATGGACTTGCCAGGAAGCTTCAATCATGCAGGATAAGTATTATAATGGCTTTTCAGGAGGCTTGCCTCCTCAGCCAGCAAGAACCCTTGTTATCGCATTCTTGAAATGAAGACCACGGCGGACATGGGTAGCACAGGATACGTCCTGTCGGCCATGACCGGAGCACCTTGATCTTCATCCAAGAAATCTTCAGGCGACGGCCTACTGGTATCTATGAGGCGCAACCATGTTTTACCTGCTTTAGGGGGTGGGACTTGAAAGCTGTGTTTGACCTGGTCCCCGTTCAACAGCATACAAAAGTCATCGTCCCTCTTCTCATGTGGAAGCTCCGAGCCATCCAGCATGAATGCCAGCACCCTGGAATACTCAGACCAATCCGGCTTGCCCAATTCCAGTCCGTGCCAGCTTATATCGGGGTATTTATCCTGGTTTGTGTCCGCACCGGTCAAAAAATGCGACCTGCGAAATATGGGATGTTTCTTTCTCAGGGCGATGACTTTCCGGAAAAACCTCAGCAAACCAGCCTCTTTTTTTTCGAGGTTCCAGTTGATCCAGCTGAGCTCATTGTCCTGGCAGTACGGATTGTTGTTTCCTTGCTGCGTTCGGCCAAGCTCATCTCCAGCCAGGATCATGGGGACGCCATGGGAGACCATAAGGATGGTAACAAGAGTCTTCATACGCCTCAACCTCAGGGCATTAACCAGGCGGTTATCTGTTGGCCCTTCCACGCCGCTGTTTGAGCTAAGGTTATGATCGGTTCCGTCCCTGTTATCTTCACCATTTTCTTCATTATGTTTGCGCTCAAAAGACACCAGGTCATGGAGTGTGAACCCATCATGGCAGGTGATGTAGTTGATACTGTTATAGGGACGCCGGCCACTTGCCTGATAGAGGTCAGAGCTTCCTCCAATGCGGGTAGCCAGCACCGGCACCATCCCCGGCTCTCCCCTGCCAAAACGTCTCACATCGTCTCTATAACGTGAGTTCCACTCAGCCCACCGCCCGGGAAAGGCCCCCACTTGATTGATCTGTGTATCCCATGCCTCCGCTATAATCTTGGTATTGGAGAGCACTGCGTCCTGTGCTATGGCGTCCACGAGCGAGGGGCCTGCAAGAAGCTCACCCTTCTGATCCCGGCGCAGAATGGAGGCCAGATCAAACCGAAACCCATCCACATGCATTTCCAAGACCCAGTACCTGAGACAATCCAAGATGAAGGCTTGAACCACAGGATGGTTACAGTTCACCGTGTTGCCACAGCCTGAAAGGTCTAGATAGTCTTTGGAGTTCGGTTCCAGGCAATAATAAACCGTATTGTCAAGTCCGCGAAAGCTAATGACCGGTCCACCTGTGTCTCCCTCTGCCGTGTGGTTAAAAACCACGTCAATGATGACTTCCAGGCCTGCAAGGTGGAAGGCCTTGACCATCTCCTTGAATTCCCTTACCTGATTTCCGTCCCAACCGTTTGCAGCATAAGAGGCCTTTGGGGCAAAAAATCCCATGGTGCTATACCCCCAAAAATTCTTCAGCTGCTCTCCGGTTTTGGGATTGATTTTTTTGTTCTCCAGTTCATTGAATTCAAAAACCGGCATCAACTCGACAGCCGTGACCCCCAGAGATTTAATGTACGGGAGCTTTTCAGTCAAACCCTTGTAGGTGCCTCTGTGCTTGACTCCCGAAGATTCGTGAATCGTATAGCCGCGCACGTGGAGTTCATAGATGACACTGTCTTTCAAAGGTAAATGCAGCGGCCTGTCGCTCTCCCAGTCAAAATCATTGTCTACAATCAAACACCGGCGTTGAAAGGAAGTATCTTGGTCTCCTTGGGAAACTTTACCTGGTTCGCCTCCCCAGGTCTCCCCCCCTTCGAGGGCCCCACCATACGGGTCAAGGAGGATATTCTCTCGTTTGAACCAGTGTCCGGTCCTTTCACGGTCAAGGGGGCCACCGGCCCTGTATCCGTAACGCAATGATAGGTCTATGCCGAGGACAAGGATATGCCAGACGTCGCCGGTCTTGTTGCGTTCAGGATCCAGTGAGATTTCAACAAGGGGTGCTGTCTTGGCCTTTTCAAAGAGGACAAGTGTCAGGGACGTAGCATGTCGCGAAAAGACAGAGAAGTTGACCCCTTCGGGTGTCACCGTTGCCCCCAAAGGGAGGCATTTGCCGGTTTGACATTCAAATCTGTCTGCAGTCTTGTGGTCTTTTGTCATCTCATTCCGCACTCGTCAAAGCAATTTTGACAAGAATTTTTATGAGGCGCCTTATGTTTCCGCCCTGCGAAAACCCTTCCTGATGGCAATGGACGCGTCAAGCACGAGACTCAAGAGGGCGGGAACCAGGAAGATCGTAAAAACTGTGGATACCAGGAGGCCACCCACCACCACACCTCCAAGGCCCCGGTAAAACTCTGAGCCGGCTCCCGGTGTCAGCACGAGAGGCATCATTCCAAAAACACTCGTCACGGAACTCATGTATATGGGCCGAATTCGTGAACGCACCGATTCTCGAATCGCATCACGGGGGGCCATATTTGCATGGCGGATGTTATTGAGGCTTTGGTGAACAATGAGGATGGCGTTGTTCACCACAATTCCGATCAGGATAACGAATCCCAGCATTGTGACAATATCGAGGGCCTGATAAGCAATAAAGAGATTGACTAACAGCAAACCAATGAACCCGCCTGCTGCTGCAAGGGGTACGCTAAACATGATAATAAAAGGATAGAAGAAGTTTTCAAAAAGAGCTGACATCAGAAGATAGCTGATGACAAGGGCCAAAATGAGATTCCACTGAAGCGCACGCCTCGTGCGTGTCAAGTCATCTGCTGTGCCGCTCAAGTCAATCCGATAGAGGCTCCCAAGTTCCCCCCTCGCCTTGATGGGACCAACCACCTTCTCCCTGACGATATCCATGGCAGTCTCCAAGGGGATCTCCCGTGGCGGAATCACCTGAATCGTTATGGCCCGTTCTGAATCAATATGGTTGATCTGCGTTGGGCCCTCCTCTAAGCGGATATCGGATAGAGATCCCAAGGTCAGTCTTTCGCCCTTGGGTGTTTGTACGAGCACGTCTTCGAGGTCCTGGGTTCGCCGTATTTTCGTTTCTTCTGCCTTGACAACGAGATCTATCTCTTCGCCGTATATCCGATAATCACTCGCCTTGGCACCATCTACAAGCGCGTCCACGGTTAGCCCCAGTTCAGCCGTGGTCATGCCTACACGCGTGAGACGTTCCCTGTTCGGTATGACGCGCATCTCGGGATTACCCAGGTCAAGGCTTGGGATAGGCCGTAACTGAGCGTTTGGTAGGTGCTGCATCACCCGTCCGAAAATCTCTCGCCCCACGGCAATGAGACGCTCCAGCCCAGGCCCCTTGATTTCTATTTCAATGGATCTCCCGCCTCCCAGCTCTCTGGAAAAAAGGCTAGGCTGTTGAACGATGGCAATCATGCCAGGTATTTTACTCAGCACACCATAGACATACGGTATTAATTCTCGTGTTCTTTCCTGAATCTTTGACACCACGCCCATAAGAACTTGCTCCCCAAAGGCCACATAAAAGAAGTTTCGAACCGGAGGGAGGTTCAACTTCTCGGCAGCCTCACTCTTCTTGCCATGTTCTATAAGAGGAAGAATGTCCGATTCCACAACATCAGCAATCTCGGTCAACTCTCCCATATTGTATCCTGGTGGGGGTAACAAGATGCCGAAGAGAATCTCTCGGTTGCCTTCTGGCAAATATTCTGTCTTTGGCATGAGGAACCAAGCCATGGCGACAGCCAGGCTAGTCATGACCACAACGACACCAAGTCGAGCGAACACCCGACCACACATCCAGTAAACAAACGCTGCAAAACTATCTGTTATCTTAGTGGCTAACGTATAGATGGACCACCGGCGCTTCCGGCGAGATTCTTTGGATTTTCTCATACCCAGAATCCTGGAGGAAAGCGCAGGAATTACGGTAATGGACACTAACAAGCTGAGCCCCACGGCACTGCTGATGGCAATAGCAATATCTCGAAAGAGCTGACCGGCTTCTTCTTGCACAAAGACAATGGGTACAAACACCGCAATCGTGGTAAGGGTGCTAGCCAGAACTGCCCCCCACACCTCTACAGTGCCCTCATACGCTGCTTGCAGACGCGACTTTCCCATCTCACGATGGCGAAAGATGTTCTCAAGAACCACAATTGAGTTATCCACCACCATGCCAACAGCAAAGCTCATCCCTGCAAGACTCACCACGTTGATGTTACGGCCCAAGAGAGTCATTACAAGGAACGTTCCAACAACGCTAATGGGAATGGCAAAGAACACAATCAGTGTGCTATAGACATTTCTAAGAAAAACAAGGAGAACCACAGTGGCAAGTATTCCCCCGACAAAGATGTTCTGCCTTACTAGGCGGATAGCGCTATATATATAGCTTGTCTCATCATAGGCCTGGAAGAGCTCTATGCGAGCCTCTTTGAGAAGGCCGTTGTTGAGTTCGTCAAGGGCCTCTCTCAGTTTTTCCATGACCACAAGAATGTTAGAGCCCGCTTCCCGAACTGCATTCAGCACAATGGTGGGGACCCCCTCGTGGCGAACCACCACATCCGCATCGTCGTGTCCCAATATGACGTTGGCTACATCGCCCACCGCAATGGGAACACCATTGATCCTTTTTATGATAACGTTAGCTACGTCTTGCGGTGCCTCGTACTCACCCACTGTCCGGGCGATGTAACGTCGCTTTCCTTCATCAAAGTCTCCAGCGCTGATGTTACGGTTCTCCACGGCGATAGCCTGCATGAGTTCAGCAATCGTCACGTTTCTTGCTGCCAGAGCATCCGAATCCACAATGACCTGAAGCTCGCGTTCTTGCCCCCCGTAGATGTTGGATGACGCCACACCGGGAATACGCTCGAGGCGCGGCTTAACGTACTCGTCGATGAAATCATATTCATGGGTTAGAACCCCCGAGTAGCCCTCGAGGGGCCGAAGAATGATCCAGGCAATAGCCTCTTCAAACCGCCCCCCGGACTTGATGATTGGTTTTTCCACGTCGGCGGGATATCGCTGGACTTGGTCGAGCTTATTGGAGGCTCTCAGCAAGGCCTCATCCGTGTCCGTGCCAATCTCGAACCTCAGGTTAACGTAACCCTCGCCGTCTGTGCTTTCGCTCTTAATTTCATCTAGGCCCTGCACATTCTTGAGCTCTTCCTCCTGCACATCGATGATCTCCCGTTCCACCTCCAGTGGGCTGGCGCCCTCCCATAGGGTGATCACGGAAACTTGAGGCATGTCTACGTTGGGGGTGAGTTGAATGGGGATTCTAAATAGTGAGATGAAACCGAAGAGGACGAGCAGTATAACCCCCACAGTCACGGTTACAGGCTTTCTTAATGACCCATCAACAAGTTTCATTGACCGCAGTTCACTCAAGTATCTGCACGGGTTGACCCGGCCTTAAGCGTTCATTGCCTCTTATGACCACACGATCTCCTGGCTTGATAGGCCCCTCAACCGCCACGTTGCTGTCATAGTAACCAATGACTTGAACAGGTATGGGCTGAGCCATACTGCTTAACACCACATACACCAGACGGTTGGTCCCGGCTGTCACTATCGCATCCTTCGGGACCAGGAGAGCATTCCTTTGGGTTCCTAAACTGAACGTCGCTCTTGCCTCCATCCCGCTTCTGATCTTGAAACCGGGATTAGCCAATTCGACCCTCACCGGGAAAGTCCGGGCATTTAGATCTCCTTCAGGAAGAATAGCAGACATCTTAGCAAGAAACGCTTCGTCGGATACGCTCTCTACCAGCACCCGCACCGGACTCTTGTGCGAGAGCTGCACAGCATAGCGTTCCGGGACATCCACCGTGATCCGGATGCGTCCCAAATCCACAACGGAAACGACGGGGCCACCCACCTCAATCCACTCTCCGACCTGCGTGTGCTCTTTGGCAACAAATCCCGCAAAAGGGGCCACAACCTTCTTTCTCTGAATATCATCTTTTAACAGTTCGATCTCGGCCTCGGTTCTAACAAGTTCCTGCTTCAGGGATTGATACCGATCCAACGCCTGATCATATCTGCTCTCAGCAATGCTATCAGTAGCTTTAAGTTTGCTGTACCGGCTGAGTTCTTTTTGTGCAAAAAGCAAATTCGATTGCACTTTCTCCCCATCAGCCTCTGCCGCCTTGAGGCGAAGTGCCAAATCAGTCGATCTCAGTTTTGCGAGGAGCTGCCCTTTCTTGACGAAGTCACCCTCACGCACCGGAAAGTCTTTCACCAGTCCCGCCACCTCAGCAGCAATTACACTCCGAGCAATTGCCTCTGTGCTTCCAACCAGGGTTATCTGGTCTGCAACCGTCTCCTCAATGGCCTGGGCCACCCGCACGGGGGCTGGTGGCGGGCCCTGGGGTCTTTTACTGGCATTTTCAGCATACGACATCGAACCTGCCTGCCAAAAAACAGATAGGACAAGCCAGGCGGCGATAGCAATCAAGTTTCCGCAACACTTCTTGAACATGAGCCTCCTTGTCTACTAATACTTAACATCCGACTTGTGATCAACTTTACGCTGGGCACCATGAAGGTTGTTCTCGCTCCAACCTTAAAGAACATCCTTAGGCCAGCGAAATCAGGACTAAGCCTCCGGGCTACCGAAGTGTGCCCACATACCGGTCCCCCAGAAGATGATTTGCAATAACCACACGCTGGATCTCGGAAGTCCCCTCATAGATGGTGAAGACGCGCGCATCCCTGTAAAAGCGCTCCACAGAATATTCTTTTGTGTAGCCATACCCTCCGTGAATTTGCAGGCCCTTGGCTGTAACCCGATTCACCATCTCAGACGCAAACAGCTTCGCCATAGAGGCTTCCATGGTATAACTCTCACCTCTGTCCTTTTTGCCGGCAGCAAAAAACATCAGCTGCCGGGCCGCCTCAATTTCAGTGGCCATATCTGCTAACATCCAACGCAGCCCCTGGAACTTGGAAATCGGCTGTCCGAACTGCTCCCGCTCCTTGGCATAGGATACGGCCGCATCAAGTGCAGCCTGGGCGACGCCAACGGACTGCGCCGCTATGCCTATCCGGCCGCTGTCCAAACTGGTCATAGCGATCTTAAAGCCATCCCCTTCTTGCCCCAGCAGATCCTCAAGTGGAATGCGACAATCCTCGAAAATGAGATCGGTCGTATCAGAAGCGCAGAGTCCCATCTTTTCCTCGGTCTTTCCTACCGTGAACCCCGGCGTCCCCTTTTTGACGATAAACGCACTGATTCCTTTATGCCGTTTGGTCCTGTCTGTCTTGGCCGTTATAATCGTCACGCCAGCATTCTTGCCAGAGGTAATGAACCGTTTTGTACCATTAATGATGTAGTGATCCCCATCACGTTCGGCCACAGTGGACTGGCTGACAGGATCCGACCCTGCCTGAGGTTCAGTCATAGCAAAAGCTCCGATAACCTTGCCCTCTGCCAGTGGTTTCAAGTGGGCTTGTTTCTGCTCCTCGGTCCCGAAGCGATCAATCGTCTCACACACGATAGAGTTGTGCACCGACATCACAACAGCCGTTGCAGCGCAAGCGTAGGCTACTTCCTGAAGTGCCAACACGTAACTCACCGTATCAGCTCCCGCCCCACCGTATTCTGGCGGAACCATCATTCCCATGAGACCCAGTTCTGCCATCTTGCCAAGATTCTCCCTTGGAAACTCCATGCTTCGATCGCGTTCCATGGCTGTGGGGTGAAGGACTTTTCGAGCGAAGTCTCGAACCATGGCCTGAATCATGAGTTGCTCGTCAGTCAGCCTAAAGGACATGGTGTTCTCCAGAGTATGTGTTGATAAGATCTATTAGTTGAAACCAGAGAAAGGATCACTTGTCGCATGATCTGCAGCGTGCTTAATTAGCGTTTTGCGCTATAGGTTCCGCAAATCTCAATCATCCGTTTTGGGTACTCAAGGAGCATAAATAACTACCAAAAGCTCTGCCTGCTTGTCTCCGATGTTTCTAAGCTTATGCCTGACGCCTGAGTTGAAGTGCAAAGATTGCCCTGTCTTCAAACGGTTCACATGGTCACCAACGGCTACCTCAATATGTCCACTTAACACATAGACAAACTCCTCCCCCTCATGCTGATACCCGACACCCTTATGGTCTTTCTTGGGGTCAACGGCCACACGAAATGCCTTCAGGTGTTTATTCTCGGCGCCAGGGGTCAGGACTGTGTAAGCATAGTTCTCTGTGCGTTTCTTGTAAGCCTTCACACGTCTTTGAATGGTAGATGCCTCTTCCTTGAGCAACAATCCTGAATCAATCTCCAGAGCCCTAGATATCTGCAATAAGGTGCCAACCGGGGGAATGACCCTGCCCGTTTCAAGCTGCTTCAAGTAGTCAATACTGCATCCCGTGTCATTGGCCAATTGATCCAGGGTGATTTTCTTCTTCTGCCTGGCTTTCTTGATCTTTGCCCCCACGGGTACTGGCCGGGCAACCTTCTTCCTCGGCATACGCCACCTCCCCAATTGCTTGAAGGATCTGAAGCCACCTGACGTTGATATTTCTTACAAGCACTTGCAAGAAAACGCTTCGGCTGTCTGTTCAGCCTTTGGGTGTTTACCTCACGATAGGGGCTTCCCACTCTTCTCCGTCATAATTTTTTCACATAGTGAAAAGGGATCAGTCCTTTTCTCAACGAGGTCATCGATCAGCCGTTCAAATTTCTCTGAACGCTCAAGCTCGTGGATCATTTCAGCCACAACACGCTCCTTGATCATATCCACCAGTTCATGAAATGCCCTTTTTCTTAAATGCTCTCGAAGGTGGGTCTCGGCATGATCAAACAAGAACGTCTTGTGATCCTCTATGCTGGATAATAATTCCGAAACCCCTTGGTTCCTTATCGCCTCGGTGGCCAGGATTGGCGGTCGCCACATCTCTTCGTGGGCCCCCTGAGTATTCATGTCAAGCATGGCCCGCAGCTCATTCATCGTCTTCTCAAGTCCGTCGCGGTCTGCCTTGTTGATCACAAAAATGTCGGCCACTTCCAGGATACCCGCCTTTATGGCCTGAATATCGTCTCCCATTCCGGGAATGAGCACAATGATTGTCGTGTGCGCCGTGGTCACAATGTCGACCTCGTCCTGACCCACGCCCACAGTCTCAACCAGTATGATGTCTTTTCCCATGGCATCCAGGACATCAATTACACTCCGGGTGGAGCGGGTCAACCCCCCAAAATGGCCACGTGTAGCCAGGCTCCGGATAAATACGCCTGGATCAGTACCGTGGCGTTGCATGCGAACCCGATCCCCAAGTATAGCGCCACCCGAGAAAGGGCTTGTAGGGTCCACGGCAAGGATTCCCAGGCTTTTCCCAGCCTCTCGGTAAGTCTGGATCATCTGGTCCACCAGCGTACTTTTGCCAACGCCAGGAAAGCCACTCACCCCAATCACGTAGGCCCTTCCGGTATACGGATAAAGGGCTTTTAAGACCTCTTTTGAGGACGGAATGCCGTCATCGATATCCCTGATCAGTTTGGCGGCTGTCCGGATATCTCCGGCAAGGATCTTCTCTACACGCTCCATAAGCAACCGTTATATCGACACGACCGACTCTAAGCCCACATGGGCCATGAACACTTTGCTTCTCACGCCTAACCTTTTTCGCTCCGCAGGGTTGCGGATTCCTCAGAGAATATCCCACAGGGTAGAATTATCACAAGTCGGTTCAAGAAAGAAAATGGCTTTTTGGCGATTCCATATTCTTGCAACAAGCCCTTGAGACGGACACTATCACCGGAGGCGTTCAAGATTCCGTGATTGAAGTTTCCGGCACTCCCGATAAAGCAGCACAGGAAATGCCCCAGCCGTTGCTGTTGAAATTCCTATCAGACTTTTGAATCGCTATCAACATCCCATTATAACAGCTGGGCGTGTGACAACATGTAAAAATGGAAGGCTCTCCCGACCCAATAATGGATTGACACGTCTCACAATGTTTTATAAGAATTTTCAATAGTCTTCCGCCAGACCGAGAACCAGTGCATAGTGTGTTGCCCATGGCTGCCTTCGAACCTGCATATATAGACACCTACGATAAGGGCATCTTAAAGGAAAAGATCGGTCAGGCTCACGAAATTCTCAAAAACTGTGCCTTGTGTCCGAGGAGATGTGGCGTGGACCGGCTCTCGGGGGAACTAGGGATTTGCCAGACAGGCGAACGTGCCATAGTGTCAAGTTACAATCCGCACTTTGGGGAGGAGAGTCCTTTGGTCGGAAACCACGGCTCGGGCACCATATTCTTTGCCCGATGCAACCTCCTCTGCCTTTTCTGCCAAAACTACGAAATCAGCCATGAGGGCGAAGGCGTGCTCTTCTCCTCGGAAGAGCTTGCCAAGGCCATGCTGTGGCTCCAAAATCGGGGTTGTCACAATATCAACTTTGTGACACCTTCTCACGTGGTAGCACAGATCTTAGCTGCCCTTGACAAAGCCATTGAAATGGGTCTCCGGGTCCCCCTGGTGTATAACTCGAGCGGGTATGACAGGCGTGAGACTTTGACCATCCTTGACGGTGTGTTTGATATCTACATGCCGGACTTTAAGTTCTGGGAACCCAAAATAGCCGAAGCGTTCTGTGATGCGCCAGATTATCCCGAAGCAGCGCGAGGGGCCGTGAAAGAAATGCACCGTCAGGTAGGAGATCTCATAGTAAACGAGGAAGGGATTGCCCAGAGAGGTCTTCTGATCCGTCATCTGGTACTTCCCGAGGGAACGGCCGGGACCCGTGAGGTCATGCGTTTCTTAGCCGGGGAAGTCTCACCTAACAGCTACGTGAACATTATGCCACAATATAGACCTTGCGGTCGAGCCTCTGAGGTAAAGGCACTCAGGCGCTCTATCACAGACGAAGAATACCAAGAGGCGGTTACTGTAGCCCACGAAGAGGGGATCACCCGGCTGGATGAGCGGAGACGGACCTTTGTACTGCGCTGGATGTAATGGAAAGAATACTTGCTATAGGAGACATACATGGTTGCCTCGACAAGTTGGTCTCTCTGATGGGCATCGTCGATATGGACCCCAAGAAGGATACCCTGGTCTTCATAGGGGACTATATAGACCGGGGCCCACAGTCAAAGGAGGTGGTGGACTATCTCATTGACCTGGCCAAGCGGCATAGCTCTGTGATCTTTCTGAAAGGGAACCATGAGCAAATGCTTGAGCTTTACCTGAGTGGGGCTGATAGGTTGAGCTTTCTGGCCAACGGGGGATATGCAACCTTAAGCAGTTACTCGAAATACGTTTCCGCTGCCGAAGCCAACCCAATACCGGGTGCGCACCTCGACTTCTTTGACAACCTCCGTTTATGTTATGAAACCGACCAGTACATCTTTGTCCACGCTGGCCTGAAGTCGGATATACCTATTGAGGAGCAAGATGAATGGGATATGTTGTGGATAAGAGACGAATTCATATACTCTGATTTCGACTTTGGAAAGCGTGTCATTTTTGGCCACACACCTTTCCGCAAGCCACTAGTTTTCCACAACAAGATTGGCATTGACACCGGTGCCGTTTACGGTAATAAATTAACTTGCGTTGAATTGCCGACCGTGAAGTTTTATAGCGTATAATTGAACATGTTGGCCAGCGATGAAAATCGCAAAGCAGCATAGGGTACGAGGGACGGGTTATGGGAGTAAACGATGTCGTCAAGAACATCACTTGGTGGGGACATGATGGATTTCTCATTAAAGGAGATGGCAAGGCCATCGTCATTGACCCTTTTCAGGTAAAGGAATCTGAGCCGGCCGATATTATCTTGGTAACCCATGAGCACTACGATCACTGCTCACCGGAAGATATTAAGAAGATCCAGAAGGAATCGACGGTGATCGTCACTGAGGCCAATTCAGCCGCTAAGCTTTCCGGAGATGTTCGGGTAGTGAAACCTGGCGAAAAGTTTACGGTTTCCGGGATCCCGATTGAGGCTGTGCCGTCTTACAACACAAATAAGAATTTTCATCCCAAACAAAACGCTTGGCTGGGGTTTATCGTGACAGTGGAGGGCGTGAGGATCTACCATGCAGGGGACACGGATCTCATACCGGAGATGAATTCCTTCAATGCAGACATTGCACTACTCCCGGTATCCGGGACCTACGTGATGACCGCTGAAGAAGCCGCAGAAGCCGCCAAGATGATTAAGCCCAAGCTCGTCATTCCCATGCACTACGATGCCATTGTGGGTTCTGCAGACGACGCCAGGCGCTTCTGCGACGCCCTGAAAGGGACCTGTGAAACGGTTATGTTAAGCTGATGAAAAAGACTCTTATCTTCACATTATTCGTATTCGCGTTGTTTGTTGGCACGGCCAGTGCCAAGAGGCTAACTGTTTCTGCGGACCGGGCCAATGTGCGTTCAGGTCCGGGGACAAACCAGGAAATCTTGTGGTCCGTCGGAAAGTATTATCCAGTGGACATCGTCAAGTCCTCTGGAAAGTGGCACCAAATTCGTGACTTTGAAGGGGACACGGGATGGATTCACGGGTCCTTGCTCAAAAATATCCCCGCCGTTATCGTTAAGGGAAACATCGTCAACGTTCGAAAAGGCCCTGGAAAAGAGTTCAAGGTTCTATTTCAGGCTGAAAAGGGGGTAAGCTTCCGGCTATTGGAAAGACAGAAAGCGTGGTTTAAGGTCCAGCACGCAGACGGTGAGGTAGGTTGGATCCATAAAAGTCTATTATGGGGTCATTAACCCGTTTCGACATCCCCCTAACAACACAGCATCATGCTTTGCCCCTGAACAAAGGACCCCGGGGAGACTTACAGTGCATAGATTTCGTCTAGCCGGCGGTCATACATCTTCCCGACTCCATACTCCTGACGCCTGAGAAACTTTTCCTGGGACGGTCCAATGATCTGCATTTCAGGGTGTTCCTTTTGGACCTCAAGGGCAATCTTCATCTCCTTTGTGCAACCCGTGCTGAATGTAGCATCCTTGCCAACCCACTCGGGAGGTACCTTGGCCTCCATTATTTGGAATGCTTTCACGATGTCATCATACGTCTGGAACCGCCATATGTCGATGAGACCACTTCGCTGTACAATTTCCCACATGTACATTAAATCATCTGCATCCAGCCCTGGTTCGTAATACTCTGAAGGATTGATAATGAAGGTACTCGCGGACTGGTCTTTAAGATAGTGCGTATAGGCCAACATTATTCTTTTTGCCATGGCCTCCTTGCCCGGCAAAGAACCGATAATTCCGCTGTAAAATATGACGGTCATGTTTTTCTGTTTGGCTTCTACCATTTGGGAGATAACAGCTCGTGCCTTCTTTTCAAGGTCCTGGTGGGAAAACTTAATAACAGCAGGATGCCTGGCCTTGTACCAGATAGAGGGCTCGCCGTTTGCATCCTTTGAAATACTGTAAATGTCCTGGGTAAACCGGAAATGTGTATCAAAAAAGCGCCGCCGTTGATCCGGTCCCTTGGAGATGACACCGTCCACCTCCTTGAAAACCCGCGCAAAGGTTGTGGAAGTCAGCAGGAGGTTAAAATTCTCGCGGGTCCCATCAGAAATCGCCATGATATTCTTGTCGCTCTTCAGAATGTCAACCAGCTCCTTTTTGCCAAGCCCCTGGTCTTTGATGAGAAGGGCTCCCTCCAATTGCTGACTGAGCATCTCTTCTTCCTGGCCATCGTAAAAGGCAACCTTTGTAAACAAAGGCCCCTCCTTGAATGCAACGATGATTTTGTGGCCCAGCTGCGCCAAATATCGTATGATAGCCAAGTCAACAACCACTTCGCCTGCTTCATCAGCCAACCACAGGATCTTTTTAGGCCGCTGAACGCTTGGCGGACCCTCTTCTTTCTTAACCTGCAAGAATTGCCATAGGGGCTCGGCTCCATCTCCATAAAGGCGACGGCCAAAAAGCCGCAGATAATCCTCCACCGTGTATCGCAAGATGTCATCAGTCTCCCAGAGCCCGTTTTCGATCGAAAGGGTAAATAGGCGACGAAGCTTCAGATAGTCTACACGCCACCTGATATCATGAAGACTCATTGGAGAAGACAGCAGCACAGCATCGTCGACATGGTTTAATGCCGCCTGAAACGCCTCTGAGTTCAGCACCTGAAAGGCCCGCCTGTTTCGGTCAGTTTTTTCGAATAAATTGGGGTCCTCTATCTGCGTGCGATCAATGTAGATTTTCAACAGGCGTTTTTCGAGCCGGGAGGGAATCATCAATGCGTCCCGAGTTTCGTGTTCGTATTTTGTCGTCACAAGAGATTTCAGGAAGGTCTTGTCCCATTCATCTTCTATCTGCCGATCAATCAAACCGAGTATCTTTTCTAGAACCGCTTTATATTTCTCTTGTAAAAACTGCGACTTTTCCCGTCTCATGATTATGCCGAACATATTATCAGAACACGGGTAATACCGCTCGTTTTCATCAGCATAGACCATAAAACGAACCTGCTCTGGAGAGTCTACATGGTCCGGATAGGCATAGTAATCGAGGTGATTTTCTATGAAGAAGGTTGTGTACCAGGCATCCCTAATCGGGTCCTGACCCATCTTGTAGGGCACCCCGGGATCAAACGGAATATGTCCCCTGGAGCTTTGAACGTCAGACTTCATCGCTTCTCTTCGTCTTGTCTTGGTTTTCTCCCATTTAAGAAGAGATTGAGCTCGAAGTTTATGAGGATCTTCGAATCAGCCTATTTGCTTTAGGAGTTTTGTCACAGACGCCTCTATCACATAAGCTGGCCGTAATCCGACAAAATAATCGCTAATTGCACCCGTGCGGTCTATGATGAAAGTCGTCGGAATGCCCTGGATGCCACCATAATCCAGAACCATCTCCCTGGTCCCCAGTAAGATGGGGTAAGTAATCCCGTAGCGCATAATAAAAGGCCGCAGCACTGCAGCGCCTTCGGGATCGAGGGACACCCCTATGATCTCAAGTCCCTTATCTTTGAATTTCCGGTGAAGTCGCACAAATTCAGGAATCTCTTGGAGACAAGGAGTACACCAGGTCGCAAAGAAGTTCAGGACTACCACTCGACCTCTATGGTCAGACAAGCGATAGACACTTCCACTGAGATCTCTCAGTGAAAAGTCGGGAGCAGTGTTGGAAGCAAGGGGATTCTTCTCTTCTTGGCCGCCACACCCACAGATAAAAAACGTCAAAAGGGCACTGATTAGAAAAGCCTTGGCATCAGACCGCACAATGGCCATCCTTATGATCGCCCACAATAGGAGCTTTGTAACGCTCAGGCATCATCGCTATTTGGGCCAATATTTCCTGTTCAGCAGTCAGTTGTGTCTTGCAACCGACTACGACCAATGCAAAACAAGCGCTTCCGATAAAAAACGAACAACTCCCGGCTGAGAAATTGTGTTTTGTCCCCATAGCCAAGTCCAGGTCAAAGACCTCACCGCTCATCAACAACCCCGCCAGATGCCTTTGCATACTGATCGATCGTTTCGGCCTCTACCAGTCTGATGCTGACGTGAAGTCCAAGCATCTCCAGAATCTGTTCCCTCAGGTTTTTCAGCGTCGCCTCCAAAACTTTCACTTCATCTGAAAAAATCGTATCATTCATCTCCAGCCATATCTCAATCATATCCAAATAACTTTCTTTGTACAGGTGGATCAAGAAACGGGGAGATAAGCCTTCGGCGTTCCTGTTGATTATCCGATGAATCTGTGCGGGGTGTACCTTTACACCCCGGATAGTGAGAATTTCTCCGGTGTGCCCGGTGATCCCGGACATGCGTCCAAGCGTTCGCCTGCAGGGGCAGGTCCCCGCCATTTTGAATCCAAGGTCTCCTGTCCGGAACCGAATAAGAGGAAAGGCCTTCGCAGTCAATGTGGTCAAAACAATTTCTCCTGCTTCACCCGAGGCGGATGGAGCTTGGCTATCAGAACCCACGATCTCTAACAAAAAATGGTCCTCCGAAATATGCAGCCCGTTCTTTTCCATACACTCGAAAGCTATCCCTGGACCCATAACATCGCTGGGCCCATAACCCGTCCTCACATCAATGCTGAACGTTGATTCCAGCCTTTCACGGGTCTCCTCTGCCAGGAACTCTCCCACAACCATGATTGCCTTCAGAGCGAGGGCACTGGTTTCTATGTCGGTCGTCCTCATGACATCAATCATGTGCATGGCATACGAGGGGGTGGTAATCAGCACCGAAGTCTTGTAGTCTTGCATGGCCAGAAGTTGCTTTAAAGTGCTCATGTGAGACATGGGCATCACAGAAGCCCCGATATTTTCTGCCCCCTCTTTTAGGGCCCGGCCCCAGTTAGATAGGCCGGGATCCAGGCAGATCTGAACGATATCCGTATCAACCACCCCCCCTGCAGCAAGGAAACGGGCCGTGACTGTGCCTCTTGCTTTGAGATCCCGCATGGTGTAACCCACCACGACCGGCTTGGGCGTAGTTCCGGCTGAAGAGCTAATCCTGACAATATCTCGAAGGGGCATGGCAAACAGACCATACGGGTAATTGTTACCCAGGTCTTCCCGCGTGGTAAAAGGAAGTCTTGTAATGTCTTGCACGGAAGTCAAAGCACCCGGATCAAAGCCGAGGGCATCAAAGTGTTTTTTATAAAACGGAACATTCTTATAGACCCGATTCAAAGTGCTCTGGAGCCGTTCCAGCTGCACCTGTTCCAACTCTTCTCTGTTCATTTGCTCGTTTTCGCCATCCCAGAATCTCAAACCCGCTCCCTCCCTTCCCAGAACGTCTTATAGTCTTTTCCAAGATAGGCTCGTTTCACGTCGCTATCATTCATAAGTTCATCTGAGGGCCCTTGTAGGACAACCCTGCCCGTTTCCAACACATATCCACGATCTGATATCGTGAGAGATGCGCGCGCGTTCTGCTCAACCATCAAGATAGTTACACCGCTCTTACGCAGTTCGGATACGGTGTTCATAATATCTTTCACCACCAGCGGGGCAAGCCCCATGGAAGGCTCATCCAACAACAAGAGTTTAGGCTTGGCCATGAGGGCTCGACCAATGGCGAGCATTTGTTGCTCACCACCAGAGAGGGTTCCCGCAATCTGTCCAGAGCGCTCTTTAAGACGCGGGAAAAGCTGAAATACCCAGCCCAGGTCGCTGGAAATCGCTTCCTTTTCTTTCTTCTTGAAACGCAGATATGCTCCCAGCTCCAAGTTCTCAAGCACTGTCAAAGGGCCAAAGATCTGCCTCCCCTCGGGCACTTGGCTGATGCCGGCAGCAACGATTTTCTCAGGAGAAAGCCCTCTGATTTTCCTGCCCTCAAACTTGATATCACCCTGGGCACTACGAATGAGCCCTGAAATGGTATTCAAGATAGTGGTCTTGCCTGCGCCATTTGCGCCAATTAGAGAAACGATCTCGCCGGGTTGGACATGAAGTGAGACATTATCTAGGGCCTTGATCCGACCATAGTAGGCGTGGAGATTCTTGACCCTAAGCATAAGCTTCATCCCCCAAATAAGCCGTGATGACCTCAGGGTTATCCTGAATCTCCCGTGGCGTGCCCTCTGCTATCTTCATGCCATAGTTCAAGACCACAATCTCGTCAGAAATCTCCATGGCCACGTCCATATTGTGTTCCACAAGCAAGACAGTGATCCCTATGTCCTGTATCTTCACGATGAGCTCGCCTAGGGTCTGGGTTTCACCAGAGTCAAGACCCGAAGCTGGCTCATCCAACAGGAGGAGTTTCGGGTCCGTGGCCAGGGCTCTGGCAATCTCTATGTAGCGTTGGAGACCGAACGGAACCCCCGATGCATCTTCATGGACGCGCCGGCCGAGGCCCACAAACTCAAGAAGCTCCATGGATCGGTTCAGGATTTTCTCTTCCTCCTCACGTGCAGCCGGCAACCTAAAGGCACTTCCAAACAGGCCGGTCCCGCTTCTGGGATGCCTCCCCACCATGACGTTCTCGATAACGGACATGTTTTCAAAGAGTTCCACATTCTGAAATGTCCGGGCAATCCCTTTCTGGGTAATAACGTGTGGCTTCAAGCCGTCGATCCGTTCTCCAAGAAACCAGATTGCTCCACCCGTAATAGGCTCCACGCCCGTCACAATATTGTAAAGCGTTGTCTTTCCCGCACCGTTTGGACCAATGAGCGACTTGATCTGGCCCTGGGTTACCGAAAAGGAAACATCGGCGAGGGCGGCCAGACCCCCAAAGGATTTGCTTGCATGGTCTATCTTAAGCATCTGATCCATTGCCGAGACTCTTTTTAACACAGTCCAATATGGAGTCAATATCTGCGTCAGAATTGCTAATAAAGACAACAAAGTAGTATGGGCTGCCGGATCTCCCCTCAATGAACCCGGCTCTGGTTTTTATACCCCGTAAGCTGCCAGTCTTGTAAAGAACGCTTCCGTCTCGGACTAGCAGATCACGATACGGCTCGAAGCCCCTCAAAACGGCAAGCATGTCCAAGGCTGAGAGCCGATTTTTTCTTGAGATCCCAGACCCCTCTGCGAGCTCAACATCATTTAGGTGCAATACTTCCCTGGAAAACTCAGAAAGCACCCGCACTCCTTTTGCCAGCGTTCCGGGTGGACCATGCACATGGGCACCCAGGGCAATTAGGATCTGATTGGCCATAAAGTTGTTCGAAAATTCAAACATCTTCTTTAAGGCCTGTTCCAAGCTGAAAACTGAATGATAGACGAAGACCAACTCGTCTCCAGGGGTCACGGCACCTGCGCGGATGGAACCCTGGGTCACCTTTCCTGTTTTCTCTAAAAAGTAAGCCAGGAGCTCTCCGGCATAGCGTGCGGCCTCGCGCCCGTGGTGGGAAAAGGTGCAACGGCCGCTATTTAGGCACAGCAAACGGGTTTTCTCCATGGCAAGCGGTGTCATAGGGGTCTGGGTTTCTGCCGAGACAATCCGACCGCTTTTATCCCGTTTAAAAAAAACAGTATTGAAATTGGCACACAAGGCCCCGTTGGGGGCATCATACGGATTGGTGGAAGACCCAACACCCGGAATAGTTTCATCAGCAAAATAGGTGTCATCAAGGACAATATCCTTCACACGCTGCAGTCTGGAAGCCAGGGCTTTCGCTATCTCTTGCCAAACCTCCGACATGAGGAGCGGATCTCCATACCCCTTTACCTTTAGGTTTTGGTTGTTGTCCTGATAGAATTCGGTCTTGAATCTGTATGACTTTCCCAAATGATGAATCGCTGCAAGACCTGTTAAAATCTTCAAGGTCGAGGCGGGCACACACTTTCTGTTTTCATTCTTGCTGTAAATGATATGGCCTTCAGGACCGACAACCAGCAGGGCATCCCTTGAGGAGATGCGGTTCAGACAAGAAGATGCCTTGCGACCCCGCGAGACGTCAGGCTGCAGTAACCATATGGCACAAACCAGCAAAGCAATGCCCAATATAACTCCTCTTTGCTTCAAGGTGTCGGAAATCATTTTCTTGTATACCCTATATCTTTGGAAGGCCACAGACATGGAACAAAAGCACAGACACCAGTCGGGTCGGATAATTGCCTGAAATCATAGGAACTCGCATATGGCGAGTCAAGGAAAAATCAGCATTGTTTGGTTACTATCATGAAGCGAAGCTCTAATAGTTAAAGACCTGACACAGGCTTGAGCTTCGCAAGGGCCATTCGCGAGCGCCCATATTTCGTTTACATACCTCGGGTTTCGGCCTGCCCTGCCCGCTTTAGCGCTTCGGTTTATCAGAAGTTACCAGGTCAGTAATTCACGTCTGGGCCAGGGGCGCGACACCCATCGAATAGGTTATTCCACCGGAAGCCCTGGCCTGGGCATTCGATTTTGATCCCACTCTGTTTCATGTGGCATCGTTCCGAGCTGAAACATATTGCTCGCCGACGCGGAGTTCGGATCAGAGATATAGAGGTGATATCGAAGGCGCTTGGCGGCAGTCTCGGTGGAAGATTATAACAAAGAGATTGAATTTGGCTATGTCAAACGTAATGTCTTGATATTGTGAATTTGCAGACGTGCATTCGGAAGATAGTGTCGTGTCCCAGGAATAAGTTCTATTACTGATACTGGAGCCGAAAGCCTTTTCCGAGCGACATTGAGCTTTTTCGGAGCCGGACTTCAGCTGAGTGGAGCGTTAAGAATCACAAACTGTTTGAGGGCCTTAAACCCCAGTTTAGCGCTCCGGTTGCGCCTGACGGCTTGAACAGAACCACTGCGTGCATGATTTAGCGGAGCGAAGTTGATGTCCCGAAAATGCTCACGGAGCAAGGAAAATGGCTTTTTGGCGATTCCATATTCTTGGAACAAACTCCTGGGACACAACACTAGGCCGCAGTTAAAAATATGAAGCTCTTTTTCATGTTTTTCCTGCTACGGAAAGGGCGCGAACTTTTTGGAAAACCTGTTGCCTTCAGGGAGCAGGTACATACCGCAAGTGAGATGCAAAAATGAGAGCCACCGCTATGAAGCCTGCAAGCAGGGGTGTGAAAAACCAGCCAACAAGAATATTTGAAAGAGTTCTAGTGCTTACAGTGCTAATTCCTTTCACAATACCCACCCCCAGAATGGCTCCTATGACAGCCTGGGAAGTAGAAACGGGCACGCCTATTGCCGTGTAAATATGAACCGTGATGGCCTCTGCCAAAACGACCACTAGGGCTGAAAAGGGGTCTAACCTCACCAGCCTTCTTCCCACAGTTTCCATGACCCTTCTGCTAAAAGTGAGAATGCCAAGACCAATGCTTAATCCCCCAACCAATGCAGCAGCGGGCACATTCAGATAGCCAGCTCCGACAAAAACAGCCGTCACGTTAGCCACATTGTTCGCCCCAAGTGCGTAGGAACCATAAGATCCGGCGGCGACCAAAGAAAGACGGAGAAGGATGTCGGATTCAACCAAGTCGAGACTAATTCGATTGTAAATGTATGCTAATATCTTGTAAGCGATGATGGCCATGATCATACCTCCCACGGGCGTTCCAAACCAGCACACCAACACCTTGCCCAGGCCCGCAATATTCACATGCCGGTTTATAAACCCGATGCCCAGTATGGCCCCAACAACGGCCTGAGAGGCTGAAACAGGAAGCCCAAGAAACGTCATAATAGTCACAGTAACGGCCGCTGCGACCGAAGAAACTACGGCCTGTTTCAAGGTGAATTGGGTCAAGCCTTTGAGTGTTTCAATGCCTGCCTGGCCTTCTAGAAGGGCGCCCAAGATAACACATGCCGACGCGAGGATTGCAGCTGTCCTAAATTTGAGCATTCTGGACGCTACGGCCGACCCAAATACGTTAGATGCATCGTTGGCACCGAGAGACCATCCCAAATACAGTGCGCCTGACAAGGAGAGCATCATACCCGCCTCTTTGCCGCCATGATATTCACCCGCTTGGAAACGCGGTCTGCCTGATCTGATATCTCACCAATGTACACGACCATCTCCTTGAGCTGCAGTTTCAGGAACGGATCGAGATCTGCATCGAAAACCTTGGTGATGATTCGGCGTTCAACATGGTCACAATGGCTCTCATTGTGGTCAACCGTGGCAAGTAACGCTCTGATGCCTTCTTGCTTGTTCAGCATGAGATCAATCTGCTTGACGACCAGATCACAGCATTCAATAGAAAGCCGAAGAAGCTCCTTAATATCCAAGACGAGAAACTCGGGAACCAGGAGCTTCTGGGTTTGAATCATATAGAGAACCAACTCAACGCTTCTCGGGATCTCATCAATCGTTTCTAGCAGTCTCATAACGTCTTCACGGGATTCGGGTATGAGGGCCTTTCTGTACATAAGGAGATTAACCTCTTCACGAATGTCGTCTGCCATAGATTCGGATTTGTGGGTTCGCTCCACCAAGAAGTCAAACTCGTCACTTAAGCCCTTTTCTAAGAAAAGGTCCATGGCAATCGAGAAATGGTTCATGACTGTCCCAAGATTTTCCAAATAGCTGTATATCAGAGATCGAAGCAGTCGTTCTTTCTTGAAGAGGAAATTCAGCATGACAACCTCAAATAAGCCCCTAAATAAAGAACGGGCAAGTTTTTCTCTTGTCTGAGCAGCATCTTGGCTCATAAACCAGAAATCCCGAACTTTCAAGATGAAATGGGGTCTGCTTGTAAGTCCCTACTTGGGATGTTCTCCGGACATCATTCAGGCCCTGCATGGCGCTCGCGACTTCCCTCTGAACCATGGTAAAAAGCGTCAACGTTACGCCGCCCTCATCAATGTCCCACAAGCCGGTGACTTTCGGCACATTGTATTCCAGCTTAAACACGAAACAGGTAACAGCGGACTGGAAGAGCCAAATGCAGACATCTCTCCCATTACCTCTAGCTTAGGAAATGTCAAGATATGAAAACCATATTGAAACCATATTGGCAACGGAAAACGGGTTTTCTCAGGACGCGTGCCGACTCTTCATGCTTTGCCAATTCTGTAATCATGGACTAGGCCAGTCTGTCGTCGATTTGCAGTGAACATCACAACATTTGTGAAGCCTACCCACCCTGAAGGGCGGAGATTCTGCCCTGCGGCTACACTGCGTGTCCGGGGAGCGAGCCGGTCAAACTGTTGCGCAAAAATCTGGTCAACCGATCGGCCGGATATGTGTTGTCAGGGGGCGTTCGAAAAAGGCGGATGCAAAATGAGGCATGAGCCTTTTTGACTTAAAAGGGCGGGTTTGTTATTGTGCCAGCGGGTGTTACGTGAAGGGTATATTGTTTTTTCGGGCATTTGTGTTGTCCGCTGTATTCTCTGCATTGGTTCTCCGAGCCCCCATAATTTTGTGGGCGGAAAGCACCATGGAAGACTCTGACTTTCAAAGAATTGCCGAGCCCAGGCCTGGCGAGTGGCTCTTTCACTTTCATGAACCTGGTCAATCTTATGAGGATTACACTCGGAGCAATCCTGTTCGGATATCGGAGAAACGACGGGTATTGGTATTTCAGCCCGTCGGGCCGTTTTCCCATACAGAGCGAGATATTATAAGCAAAGCAGCTGCGTTTGCAGGAATCTGGTTTGATTTGCCGACCCGGGTTGAGCAAGCCGTTAAGCTTCCTCAAAACGGATGGCACCGGGTGAGGCGTTTTCCGGGACATGACAGACCCATCAGGCAGTATAAGACCGGCTATTTTCTCCATGAGCTTTTGCCCCCAAGGCTTCCGGAAGATGCCGTGTGTTATTTGGCTATCACCATGGTTGACCTGTATCCTGATGAGCATTGGAACTTTGTATTCGGACAAGCATCACTTTCTGACAGGGTTGGCGTGTACAGCATGGCCCGGTATTTTCCTGCTCTCCAAGGCGTAGCGCTCAGGAGGAGCTGCAAGGTGCTCGCCCACGAGGTGGGTCACGTCTTTGGGTTAGCACACTGCACCACCTACCAATGTGCGATGAATGGAAGCAATTCCCTTGAGGAGTCCGATCGCCGCCCTCTGCGCTTGTGCCCCATATGTCTAAAGAAGATACAATGGAACCGTGGTCTAGACTCAATCCGCCGGTATAAAAAACTGCAGGCGTTTTACGACAAACATTATTTGAAAGGAGAAGCCGCCTGGATCGGCAAGAGGTTGGATCGTATTATGCCATAAGTACTGCGCTGCATGAGAAAAGAATTTCTTTTAAAAGCTGCGATTGTATGTGTCTTTTTTGATTGAATTTTGTTGTCAACCGCCCGGTATCACGGGTTTTTGAACCCCGGCCTGTATGGCCGGGGTTCCGGGTGAGGAAAAATGTCTATCTTGTATTGTATCGTCTTCCTTGGACCTTCATTGCGGCCAGCTAAAAAGGGAAGCGGCCTCGCCGACAAACCCTCTCACGATTTATATGGAAGTAACCATGTATTCTTTCGGTTGGTCTATTTTTTTAAATGAAAGGAAAGAAAGCCCCCCCATTGGAACGCATTATTCTGGTCTCAACACCTTGGCCCATCTATAGCAGGCCTTCCATTCAGCTCGGTGCCCTTAAAGCCTACCTGAAACAGGAAGCTCCAGAGTTAAAGATTCATGGCTTTCACGCATATCTTAAGGTGGCAGAACACATTGGGTACAAGCTCTATCGTTCCATCTCGGAAAGGACCTGGCTGGCAGAAACCGTGTACGCCGCCCTGCTATTTCCTGAACGTAAAAAAGAAATTGAAAGGGTATTTTTCCGGGAAATCAAGGGGAACCCCGAGCTTCGGAAAGTCCATTTCAAGGCGCTAAAATCCAAGGTTAAACGCATCTCTGACGGTTTGATTAAGAGCGTGAACTGGGAGCGCTCCGGGCTTGTGGGTTTTTCAATGTGCCTTTGCCAGCTCACCTCTTCTCTATACTTTATCAAATGCATCAAACAAGCCTTTCCAAATATAGCTATCGTGGTGGGCGGTTCCATGTTTTCCGGTGACACCATCCACGGGCTTCTTGAGATGTTTCCCGAAGTCGATTTTGTCGTCAATGGTGAAGGCGAGCTACCGCTGAGTCAACTGGTTCGTCATCTTAGCCGTTCGCATAGCTATAACGACGTGCCACCGATTCCGGGGCTCGTCAGGCGTAATTCGAAGAAAAATGGAATGCCTGTCTCCCTTTGCCAAATGGAGACCCTGGGCAATCTTCCACCCCCTGACTACGATGATTATTTTCGCCTGCTAAGAACCTTCGGCCCGGAGAAGACTTTTTTTCCAACCCTTCCAGCGGAAATTTCGCGGGGGTGCTGGTGGCGCCGGTTGCAGCGTCCTGGCAAAATCGCAGGATGTGCCTTTTGTAATCTCAATCTCCAATGGGACGGTTACAGGTCAAAGACCCCGCACCAGGTGGTCTCAGAGGTGGATCACCTGACCACGAAGCACAAAACACTCTCTGTGGCGTTTATGGACAACCTGCTCCCGGCGAAGGAGTGCGGAGAGATCTTTGATCAGCTGGGCAAGCTTAAAAAGGACTTTCGTCTATTCGCCGAGATTCGGGCCTCCACACCAAGGCATGTGCTGGAGGTCATGCAGGTTGCAGGCATGCACGAGGTCCAGGTTGGTATTGAGTCCCTCAGCACACAGCTGCTCAAGAAATTGAACAAGGGCACCACAGCCATCCAGAATCTGGAGATCATGAAGCATTGCGAAGAATTCGGTATTGCAAATGTTTCGAACCTGATCCTTCAGTTCCCCCGAAGCGACAGCCAAGATGTCCAGGAGACTTTGCGAAACCTGGAGTTTGCTCTGCCATTCCGTCCCCTCAGAGCTGTCCATTTCTGGCTTGGCCTTGGAAGCCCTGTGTCGCGAGATCCCTCGGCCTTCGGGCTCATGGCGGTCTTCAACCATTCCAATTATGCGGCCATATTCCCGCCAGTCATTTTCCGTTCCATGCGCTTCATGATCCAGGCATACCGGGGCGACCTGGGGTATCAAAGAAAACTCTGGCAACCCGTCAAGAAAAAGGTCAGGGCTTGGAAAAAGGCTTACGCACAAATCCATAAGAGCGGTTCGCATTCGCCCATCCTCAGCTTTCGTGACGGACGGGACTTTTTGATCATACGGCAAAAGCGCCTTAACGCCGAACCATTTACACATCGCCTTGTGGGAACCTCCAGGACAATCTATCTTTTCTGTCAGAGGCATCGTTCGCTCAGAAGTATCCTTGGTCATTTTCCGGGGACCGCTGAAGACAAGATCGTTCCATTCTTGCAGATGATGGTGGACAAGAAACTGATGTTTGAAGAGAACAGAAAATACCTAAGCCTAGCCGTGCCGTTGAGGCCAAAAAAACTGTGAGGAACGCCGATGAGCAAGCACATGCAACTGACCGTTCGCATCCTGCCCTATTACAAGAAGGGATTGAACGACGTGTATCCTGAGGTTACCCGTCGCTTCGGGTATCTGGATAAATCGTTGGTAGAGAAAAATCCTTCGCTTTTTGAGATAGTGGGCAGCTTAGATAAACTGCTCTACCAGCTCGAAGTAGATCCTTTCTTCAAACAGCTGTTTCTCCAGCATCGGCCCGCCCTCCACAAACGCTACGAACAAATAGAGGAACACATTGCCGACTGGCAGCTCTCAAAGGCTGATCGGCTCTTGTATGAAATAGAAGATATTTTTGATGAAATAGAAGGGGAGCTGGGCAGGACCAAATCATAACTCTCAAAAAGGCATTAAAAGTCTCTTGCTCATATATTTACGGACCCAAAAAAACCACGGACAAACATTTAACTATTTCAAGACACCACCGCTCACACGCAGACGCATTTCACATCCCCAAACGGATGGCACTGTGAGCTCAACCGTCACGGCGGCCTTAACATTGTTCTAGATCCGTATACTTGTGAGCCTGGGTTGCCGAGTTGTTATCAGATATAGACCATTCAATCAAAATGAGGAAACAACCTGGATGTTACCATCTTCATTTTCGCCAAGCGAAATGTGAAAGCTGTCAACAAACAACCAAAACCGTATGTAATGCTTCGGCGAAGGTTGATAGATGACGCTTCGGCGAAATATTTTGTAGGACAACTCACCTCCGCGACCGTGTGACCGAGCCACACAATCTGCGCAAGAATCTGATTATCAAACACAAAATCGTAAGAATTCGCCTCGAACGGCAACTTTCCCAGCAGTTTCCGTGAAAAAGCTCTGTAGCCCGTATGGTATTCGGAAAGCTTGGCCCCAAGAAGAGCGTTTTCTGCCAACGTAAGAAATCGGTTTGCGATATATTTCCAAGTAGGCATCCCGCCTTTCAGAGCATGCCCTCCCAGAATCCTGGAGCCAAGTACACATTCATAAAGTCCGTTGCCGATCAAGGAAACCATAGCGGGGATCAATTTGGGCGTATACTGATAATCAGGGTGGATCATGACGATGATATCAGCATCCTCTGCAAGGGCCAACCTGTAACATGATTTTTGGTTGGCACCGTAGCCCCGATTTTTTTCATGGACATACACCAGGGTATTCGCCAGGGTCTTCGCAATCGATACGGTTTCGTCATGGCTCCCGTCATCCACCACAATGACGAGATCCACAACATCCTGAGCCATGACCTCATCATAGGTTCTGCGCAGGGTCTTTGCCGCATTGTAAGCCGGCATGACAACAACTATTTTGTTGCCTTTAAACAAATCAGCCTCCTAAATGAACTCAAGAATCATAAGGATAGCTTGCAGCGGCATGACCCTGTAGGTGGGCAGGGCCCTCGCCAGAACTGCCATGGACCGATTCTGTGAGTCACTTCAGGGGCCCAGCCATTCGCGTCCTACTGTTTACATCTCTGCCCTGGGGAGCATCACTCAGTCTTTATTTCGATCTGTTTTTTCTTCGCCCTTTCGGCTTTGGGAAGCGTAATGGTCAACACACCATCTTTGAAAGTCGCCCGGACTTTATCGCCTTGCACGGCTACAGGAAGCCGGAATGAACGCTGAAAAGAGCCAGAGTATCTTTCACAACAATGATAGTGCTCGTCCTTTTTTTCCTCCTCCTTCTTCTTCTCGCCTTTGATGGTTAACACGTCTCCTGACATGCTCACATCGATGTCTTTGGTCTCCAAACCAGGTAGCTCAGCCTTGACAACCACGTTGTCCTTTGTCTCGGAAACGTCCACAGATGGCGTCCAGTCCCGTGAAAAAGCCTGTGTAAAAGGCGCGTCTCCAAAAAAGCGATTCCAGAGATCATCCATCTCCTTGCGAAAAGCGCTCAGGTCTCTAAAGGGCCTCCAAGGGGTTATTTCCATGCAAGTCACCTCCTTTACCTTATGTGTAACCCTGAGGATAGAAGCAAGCCAGAAACGTCTCGGGGTCGATCTGCCCGGAGTAGTTAGATGGGGACTGATGATTTAACCCATCAGTGATGCCTCAATAAATGACAAGGCCAAGTAAACCAATGCTTATCGATCTGGGTCGGCGATGGTGCTGTTTCCGCGCAACATGAACCGTGGGCCTCGGTTGCCATCCGCCGCGTTGCCAACCATCTCAACGACCTTCGCGCCGTCTACGATAACGAACGCCGGCCCCTGTGCTCCCCTCACCTTATTGCGGTTCAGCTTGAGAGCGGTAGAGCAATTGACGGCAATGCCGGGGGCAGCTGTCCGTGACACGATGTTGTCCTCAATGATACCGACAGCGCCTTTGGAAAGGCCGATACCCACGTTGTTCGTGTCATAGACAAAATTACCAACGAAACGTACGGGCATCTTCGCGGATCCACCCCCGCCAGCGGATATCGCCGGCCCTACGTCTCCGTTGCTGTACAAGACGTTTTTCACCACAGTCGGATGCGTTGGGCGATCCACCCTATGGGCACCCTGGGGTTCGCCCACTCCGCATAGGATTCCTCCACCGGGATTGTCGTGGACAATATTACCGATGATCGTGGGCGCCGCCCCGTGCTTAGCCCCCATCCCGGGCGAGGGCTTTTGACCAAGCTCCGCATCGCTGTTGAAAAAGATCTCGTTGCCGAGGACGTACGGCGCGGAAAAATGGTTGCAACCAGCACCCAATCCTAGGTTGCCACGGATAATATTGTGGTAAATCACCCCCTCGGCCCTGTGTTTTACGTTTGCCCAGCGAAAGTCGCGCTTTGCAATCTCAAGCTCCTGGTCCGCATATACGACGTGGTTTCCGATGCCCGTGCTCCCATTGTTCCGCACGTAGCAATTTACGATGACTGGGCTGGCACCGCGTACATTTAGGCCGTGGGCGTGTCCGGGAATGTGGTGGTCCTGCTTTGGGAGATTCTGAATCGTAAAGCCGTCGACCATGGTGTTTCGGCCAAGACCCGGATTAAAATCAAACATGCCCTGACGCGACGGCTTTGCTTTTGAACCGTCTATGATCGTACGCAGTGTTCGGCGGGGAAGCTTCAAGCGTGCGCCATCCACGACCACAAGATCATCGCCACGCTCCCCCGAATGTGAGACCAGTTTCACACCGTCCTTCATGACGATCTGTTCAAAGTAAGTGCCGGGTTTGACGACCACGACATCGCCTCGATTGCCAGCGTCAATAGCACGCTGGATCGTCTCAAAATCATCCGGAACAACGAGACGCCTCCCCTTGTGGAAGGTTGTGTCGATGAGCGGGCGTGCAGCCTCTTCTGCCGCCTTGAGGGCGATATCAATGGCGGCATCAATAGAAGGCGGTTCCACCTCCTCGAGGCTTTGAAGTCTTAGGATCTTTTCCGGAATCCCGCCGATACTGTCCTGCATCTCACGCCTATGGGTCTCAGGACCCTTTCGTTGCTGGGCTTGGCCGGCGACAAATAGAACGGCCACCAGGGCTATGGTTACCGCAGCAATCCTTGCAAGTCGGTTCATTACAATCCTCCGCCGATATCACGGTGACCGGGCTGTTTGAAAAGAAATCAACAAAAACGGACCTAGACGAACTTAGATATGGCGAACATAGGCACAATCGGCTTATGTGTCAAGGAGAACGGCATCAAGGGTGTGGCGTCTTCATAGTTTGCAGAAGAAACCAAAAGCGATTTTCTGGCGCCCCATTTTCATTATACCCTGAAAAAAGCCCGTCCCCTTGTGTGCATGATCGCCCGCATTTGTTTAACGTGGAACTGGAACCAAACTTCCCCTGTTGTTTTGCTGACGAAATTGTTGTATGCGTCGATTCGAATACACATTTTTTTAAAATGCTTTATTAAACACATGCGAGAAAGGAGAAGCTATGAAAACGCTGCTTGGCGCGTTAGCGCTTTTGCTGTTGCCACTGGCTGTATCTGCGACCGACAAAGGGGATACCCGAAAGACGCCCGTGACCCAAGTAGCGGCTTTGGACACCGCGGAGTCCACCGCCCTGTCCGAAGCCCAAGCCTGGTTAAGGTCCATCAACTACAACCTGACCCTTGAGCAGGTGCAGAGCCTCAAGATGTTGCGGCTGCAGCTATACGGCTCCTTCAATGGGGTAAGTACGCAAACGTTGATCAGCAACGAGAATATGCGCCATTTGCGGATGCTCAAGAGTCTTGAAACCCTTGCACTGCCAACATGGACCACAGACGACGGGCTGAGCAACGTTACAGGGCTCACAAGATTGCGCACGCTCAACGCACCAAACTGCCGGATAACAAATAACGGCATGGCATATATAGCAAGACTGACGGACTTGCGGTCGCTGGTTCTGACCGGTGCGAACATCTCTGATACCGGGATACAAAATCTTGGGAGCTTGACTAATCTGGAGATTTTAAATCTATCCAATACAGGAATTACCGATGCCGGCACAGCCACTATTGGAAACCTGGCCACCCTGAAAAAATTGTTCCTGAACCGAACCAAAATCACGGATGAAAGTATCCCCCATATCGTCAAACTTCAGGGCCTCCAGCGACTCGATGTTACAGGGACGCAAATTACTGCGTCTGGACGTCAGCAGATTGCGGGCAAGATTCCTGGGATCACTATCCACTAAGGCCCGCTGGGTGATGGGGCCACACCCTTCACACACAGCCCTGGTGAACTGAGACTTTAATTTCCCCGCACTCACTTTCAGCGGATAATGCAACCATCACGCTGTATTGGGACCTGATTGCCTCGGTTTTGCAGTTCAAAGCTCCAACTAGCCATTCAAAAAACCTTAAATCTTAGTCGCTTGGTTTTCATGTGATCCAATGCTTCTCCATTTTGTTTACGCTCAATGGGGGTTAAGCTGACAACGCTCGGTGATGCTTTCCGCCCCCATAAGTCTGCTTGGAATGTTTATGATAAGGCCTTATCACAACATCTTATTATTACGCATTATTATCTAAATGTGGAATGCTTCTGCGTAGATCAGCGCACGCAGGAAAGACGGGGGGACTAAATAGCTGTTTTCTCTATTTGGGTAGCAAAATAGCTATGCGGGAGGCGCCCACCTTTTTTTTAAGGCATCATAGCACCAGCTATTCGGCAGGGCTGCCCTGCGGCGAAATTTGGGGTTTCCAGCCCAATTCAGAAGTTCTGCATGGGCCTCATTTATTTGGACAAACTTGTTGCTCGTATCACCCTTGTCAGGATGGAAAAGTTTTGCTTGCCTTCTGTACGCTGACTTAATGCGCCGCATGCAGTCTTCGGACACAATTTGTTCCCTGGTCAATGCCAGGAGCTTGAGCGCATTCTTCTCTTTGTGGTTCAACTGAGGCGCCTTTGTTGAAACAGGCACGACGGTACTCATCGGAATGTCTCTACGCGAGGCCTCGTCCAGCAAATGCTGAGATGCCCACCAC
The DNA here is from genome assembly GCA_041547605.1 of Desulfobacteria bacterium. Lineage (GTDB taxonomy): Bacteria > Desulfobacterota > Desulfobacteria > Desulfobacterales. The sequence goes on along the minus strand of JBFEUB010000005.1, from coordinate 858 downwards.
CTTGAACCTGTTTCTTCCTCTCTCTTGTACCACTCACATCCTGCCTGCTCCACCAAGTCTAGTAGATCATCTGCAACCTTCTTGTTTTTACTCCGCCCCCACATGAACCTCGATATAACACGCGACCCCATAGGCAGAACATCAAGGATAAGGGTGTCCTGGGTGTAGGAGAATGCCGCATAACGTGCACGCAACGTCTGAACTAGCCCCGTAGCTATATAAAGCGCAAAATCAAGTCTTTTCTTGCACTTATCGCTACAATAGCGCCGCCTCGCCCTTGGAAGCCCTTCTTCTCCGCAGGCAAGGCAAAACCCTCTCTTTTTGCTCGCAGCCTTTGCGGGCTGAGGCTGCTCCTTCTTCGTCTGTATGGTATTAAGGCTCACCGCAGTTCCAACCTCAGCTTATTTATCCGAATGCTATAATGGGGCTGCCCGTGCTGTCAAATCAAATCCCGGCACATGTGAGAATGGGCCGCTACGCCGACTGCCCAAAGAACTCCTCTCGGGCCGCACACAAAATGAATACGAAGCGAACCAAAACTTACCACAGATTAATGAAGCTCCCCGCCGCAAGCGGCGGGGTATCAAAATGGATTTGTTTATAGGCTGATTGTCAAAAATATGTTCCGTTTGCTCGCAAGTCGTTGACGATTGAAAATATTATTTGGCGAACGACATTGTGCAATTTTGGAGAAGATTTTTGAATGTGACTGGCGTTTAAAATTGCACACCCACAAGTGAGCCAAATAGTATTTTCAATTGTCATCTATTCTTATCGGAACGTTATTCTGACAACCGCTATATATCTTTACCCAGGTTTCGGAATCACGCTGTGAAGCCTTTTGCAGCTTTTGTTCAT
>JBFEUB010000004.1:0-39228 GCA_041547605.1 Desulfobacteria bacterium | reverse complement strand
CAAAAGGAACGCGCCCTTTTCGTTTTCTGTTTTTGTGTGTGGGTCTACTTTAAGCTCTCTTCTGTTCCCCCTCTTCTTTCACTGTGGTTGCAACTTTGTATAGTACTGAGATTATCAGGAACCCGGTTGCCCACACTGCCAGCGTGATCAACGCCTCAGGGAGTGTAGGCCAATATTCAGTTACTTCGTGTAAAGGATTGGGTACAAATCCTCCCACAACCAACCCAAACCCCTTATCTATCCACGTTCCAAGAACTGTCAACACGCAGGCCACTGCCAAGATACCCTCATCCCTGCGGCAGGCAGGAATAACCAGGATGACGATAGCTGCCGACATAAGCGCGAAAGCAGCCCACATCAGGGGAACGAGATTTCCTTGTCCTTCATAGCCGAAGAAGAGGTAGGTGAAGTGATCCATATGGCCTGGTATCTGACTGTAGAAGACGGTGAAAAGTTCACACAAGAACAAGAACACATTCAAAATGAGGGCATATGTCACAATGCTGCCGAGCGTGAGAATTTGCTCTTTGCCAGGATCGAATCGGGTTGTCTTTCTTACGATAAGACATAAAAGGATCAGGAGGGCAGGCCCGGCACAAAATGCTGAAGAGAGAAAACGAGGCGCCATCACGGCCGTAAGCCAGAAATGTCTCCCCGGCAAACCAGCGTAAAGGTATGCTGTAACCGTGTGAATGCTGATGGCCCAGGGGATGGAAAGATATATAAAAGGTTTAATCCATCCTGGGGGCAGCGAACCCTTTCGCTCGGCACTCAGTACATTCCACCCGATAAAAATGTTCAGGAAGAGATATCCGTTCAAGACGATCATGTCCCAGAAAAGGACAGAACCGGGTGTGGGGTGTAACATCACATTAAGCGCCCGAACCGGATTGCCTAGATCCACCAGAATGAACAACAAACACATGCTCACAGCACCAATAGCCATGAACTCTGCCAGAACGGTAATGCGGCCAAAGGCTTTGTAGTGATGGAGATAGTACGGCAGCACAACCATAACCCCCGCGGCTGCCACACCAACAAGGTACGTAAATTGGCCTATGTAAAAACCCCACGAAACGTCCCTGCTCATACCTGTGATCCCCAAGCCAACTCGAAACTGCCAGAGCCACATAATAAAACCCAGCCCGATCAGAGCAAGCAAACATGCAATCCATATCCAGTACCTGTGTCCTCCAACAAACGCCTTCTCAAGCATAACTCACCTCACACCATATAATAGACATTGGGATTCGTACCAAGCTCCGGTTTGCGCCGAAGGGTGTAATGCGAACGCAGCAGTTCCCTCACTTCCGAGTCTGGATCTTCCAGATCACCAAATACGAGTGCCGGCTCCTTACCTTTCTCTTTAGCCATTTCCTGGCAGACCTCCACGCACGCTGGGATCTGGCCTTTAGCCAGACGTTCTGCGCAGAAATTACACTTTTCCACCACCCCTTTGGCCCTTGTGGGATATTCGGGATTTGGCGGCTCCTTGCCCTGGCGAAATCTCGGTAACGTCCCTGCCTTTTCCCGAGGCCAGGGGTTTACCCAGTTGAAGCTTCTTGCCCCAAAAGGACACGCCGCCATACAAAATCGGCAGCCAATACAGCGATGCATGTCCATCAGGACGATGCCGTCGGACTTTCTCTTAAATGTGGCTTTCGTAGGACACACCCGCACGCAGGCCGGGTTCTCGCAGTGGTTGCACATCACGAGGAAGGGCGCGTGCTGATACTTCTCTCCGATAAGTTCATGTTTCTGGCCGGGAAAGACATGTTTATACTCCGAATGCCAGATCCACTTAATCTCATGCCTTGGATTGTCGAGTTTAGGCACATTGTGCACGCGATGACAGGCCTCTATGCAGGCCTCTGCAATTTCCTCATCCAGCCCTTTCACATTCACGACCATGGCCCATTTTTGTCCAGTCAGGGCCTCCCCGGGTCTATATCCGACTGGTCTGTGCAACAGGTGCAGGAGTGTTTCAAAAGGTGTGAAACCGCCTAGCTTTTCATACACCCAGTCAATTGGATTGACTGCTGCAAGGGCATTGCTGGCAGGTGCGGCGGCCGCCCCCAATGTAGACATTCCGGCGATCTTCAAGAATTTCCTTCTGTTTACGCCCATCAGTGCTTCTCCTCTGCCTGTGGTTTCTCCTCGGGTTCTATATGACAGTCCCAGCAATAGGGTACTACCCCGGTGTAGTTGTGACATCTGTCGCAAAACTCTGACTTTTTTGCATGGCAATCTTGACTCATGCACGTGTTTTGCAAACTCATATCGTACTTTTTGCCGTTGAAGGCAAGATAAGACCTGTTGGCGACGCGAACAACCGAATCTCTCCACAAGTCTATCAGTTGCATGTGCTTGGTCTTCATGTACGCTCTGGGCTCAACGCACTCCTTCGTCTTCTCGGGGAGTTTGACTTCCGGTCTTGGCGGAGCCGTCCCATGCGTATACCAGATAGGGAATGTCAGAAAAATAAGACCGATAATAATGCCGGCAACGATTTTCCCTCCGTCATACATCACTCGTCTTCCTCCCTTCCCGGAAGAGGTTCACCACGTAAATCTGATGTCCTCTTCTTTTCTCCCTCTAATATAATGGCATTGGCCACTAACTCGTGAGTGCCGGAGACATCCACTTCAGGGACATAATATTCCACAAGGTTTGGCAGCACAGCCCGATCAATGGCGCAGACGCAAGCAAGCCTGTTCACGCCGTATTTCTCATGCACGTATTTCACGGCATTGGCCCTGGGGAGCCCCCCGCGCATTCTCAGTTCCATGTCTTCCCCTGCATTGAGGCCGGACCCGCCTCCGCAGCAAAAGGTCTGCTCCCGGATGGCATTGGCCGGCATGTCATAGAAATTATTGCAGACGTTCTTGATAACGTACCGGGGTTCCTCAAAGATCCCCATGCCCCGGGAGGTATTGCACGAATCATGGAAGGTCACGGTCAGGTGATCGTTCCTGCTTGGATCCAATTTCAATTTGCCGTGCTTCATGCAGTCTGCTGTAAACTCTGTGATGTGAACCATCTTGGTCGATTTTGCGTTTTCAAACTTTGTGCCGGTAAGCGGATTGACGGGTTCTTCCATCTTGCTCCCCTGTGCAAGGTCAAGGTTCATGGTCCCCATGTACTGGTTGATTACCCGCCACATGTGGCCGCATTCCCCGCCCAGGATCCACTTCACCCCCAGGCGCTTGGCCTCGGCATACATCTTGGCGTTGAGCTTCTTCATGACCTCATTCGAGGTGAACAAACCGAAGTTTCCGCCCTCAGAGGCGTATGTACTCCAGGTGTAGTCGAGTCCGAGCGCCTCGAACAGAATGATGTAGCCCATAGCCGTGTATGTACCGGGGTCGCCGAAAATGTCACCAGAGGGCGTGATAAAGAGGATTTCGGCCCCTTTTCTATTGAAGGTCGGTTCTATGCGGACGCCTGTTATATCTTCGATCTCATCCAGGAAAAAGTCGATCATCTCCCTGAATGCATGGGGCATAATCCCCATGTGGTTGCCGGTTCTGTTACAATTGGCCACAGGCCCTGCGATCCAGTCGATGTTCAGCCCCAGAAGATTCGTCAGTTCCCGACCCATCATGGTGATCTCAGCCGTGTCAATGCCGTATGGGCAGAAGACCGAGCAGCGCCGGCATTCCGTGCACTGATACAGATAATACCACCACTCTCTGAGGATATCGTAGGTGAGGGCTCTTGCGCCGGCGAACGGCCCCAGAAGCTTTCCTGCATTGGTGAAGTACTTGCGATAGACAGATCGAAAAAGCTCCGCCCTCAGAACCGGCATATTCTTGGGATCTCCGGAGCCGATGAAGTAGTGGCACTTATCCGCGCACGCACCGCATCTCACACAGATATCCATAAAGAGCTTGAAAGAACGGAACTTGTCGAGCCGCTCCTTGAATCCTTCCAAGACGATCTCTTTCCAGTTATCTGGCAGCTTCCAGTCATCATCCATGACTGACCAGTCCCTGGGATTGGGCATGCCCACCGCTTTAAGATTCTTTGGGAGGCCAGCATGACAATGCATACCCTCCTTGATGTCTACTGGGAGTTCCCTCATCCAGCCCTTTTCCAAGCCCAAAGTGTAGCGTTTGTGATCAACGTCCTTTACTATGTCTTCGGGCGGTGCAAGCTTCCACGATTTTGGTGGCTCAGCCTTCCAGCTTTCTGGTATGTCACCTTTTGGTATGTCAGCCATGATAACTCCTTTTCCGGGTTTATTCCTTATTCTTCTGCCGCTGCCGCGGATTCCTCCTCTTTGGGTTTGGGCGGCGGTTCTTTTTCAACAGGCAAGCCAACGTCTAACATGTGCTCCCTGAATTCGTCCTCATATGCCTCGTATGTGTGATACTTGACATCCGGATTCCAGGGATTGATGTGTCTGTTGATACGTGAATCGTTGGGCAGGTTCCGCGTGGGGCTGAGAAAGACACCGCCCATGTGCATGAGCTTGCTGAAAGGAAAGTACATGAAAAGCACGCTCACAAGGAAGATGTGGATATAGAAGAGCACGCTGATCCCCTCGGGGATCGTGGGGTGTAAAGTGATCAGTCCCATGGTCAGCTCTTTGATGCTCACCACGTCTGCCTTTAATACATAGCGCATCAGGATGCCCGTCTTGGCGATGGCCAGGATCAGAAACAGCGGAAAAAAATCGGCGATCAGGGATATATAGCGTACCTTGGGATCAATTATTCTTCGCAACAGGAGAAATGTAGCAGCTGCCCCGAGTAACAGCCCGCTTTGATACACAACGGGAAGATAGAACTGAAAAAAACCATCGACTTTTTCAATGATGGGAACGAAAAATGGCATGGGCTCGGTGAAGAATCTGAGGTGTCTCAGGATGACGACGAGAAAGGTGTAATGAAACACGATGGCTGCCAGCCACAACCACCTCGCCGGTTTGTACCTGATATTTGCCCCTGTCCCGTATTCCATCCTTGTGTTTCTGAACAAGGAGCGGAAACAGAAGATCTCCAGAATCATTCTGCCGATAACGCCGGCCTTACTGACCGGGTTATCCAGCTTTTCCGCATAACCGTACTTAAACCACGGCAGGGACTTTTGCTGTGCGCACGTAGAGGGGATGCGGAAGGGGACAGGGGATTTGCCCCATTGCACTACCCGGTACACGATGCCTACAAAGAATATGATCACAGCAAAATATGGAATAACGACCCCAAAGAGCCACTCAAAAGCCGCTCGGGGTATTCCAAACGCATGGGGTGCTGCCCACACTCCAAAGAAGGCAATGGCTACAAGCGTGAAAACTGCCCCGGAAGAAATAACGAGACTCAATATGCAGTTCATTTAGTCTTCCCTCGCTTCCTCTTAGGTTATCCGTTTGATTTTACTTTATCCTTTTCGGGATCCTCTACAAACTCGGGGATCTCGTACACCAGACCTGCCATCTTCAGTAGTCTAGATGACCGATTCTTTATCTCGTTAACCCTGATATCAAAGATCTTCTGCCGACACCGCGTGTATATGTCAAAGCAAAGCAGGGCCAGGCCATCTATTTTAGACTCAAAAGCGACCAGCTCTTCAGAGAGTGCTCCTTTTTGGGTTTCGTCTTTGAGTGCATCTCTAATGATATGTTTCAATCCAAAGATGAAGCTGACTGCTTGGGAAGGGGAAAAATCCTGAATAGCCCGTACCCTAATGATGTTGTCCAGAAAAAGCGAAATCTTCTCAGATTCAGCGTCCTTTATGAGTTCGTCATATATCGACTCGATTCCCTCTGAAATCGTGCTTCCTACAGGATTGGCAATCTTATCTTTTTGTTTCTTTAAAAATTTCTGGCTCTGTTCTGGATAGGATGACAGTACGACATCGCACCACTTTTTTATTATTTCAGACCTTTTTTCTTGGAGAAGATTCTTTAGATCCATACATGACAGTCCTTGTAGTTCCAGAGGGAACTCAAGCTTTGGAATGGTGCGTAAGTCCCACGGGACATATACAAAATGTCTTTATTTGTCAAGATAAAAAACACTTAAGGAAAGACAAAAAAGAAGCCCCCTTTTTTGACGGTTGAGAAATGTCTCTGTTCGATCTTCTTGCTTTACGCAGTATGGCTAAGTACCACATTGTGGCACCCATGCAAGGACTCAATGTCAACAAGGATGTGTCAATACAACCTCCTAGTGTGGTGTCCCAGCAGTTTGTTTCAAAAATATGGAATTGCCATCAAGCCATTTTCCTTGCTCCGTGAGCATTTTGGGGACGTCAGCTTCGCTCCGCTAAATCATGAACGCAGTGCTTCTGTTCAATCCGTCAGGCGCAACCGGAGCGCTACAACTCGGGCCCAAGGCCCTCAAGCAGTGTATGATTCTTAAGGCTCCGCTCAGCTGACGTCCAGCTACGAAAATGCTCAATGTCGCTCAGAAAAGGCTTTCGGCTCCAGTATCAATAATTGAACTTATTCCTGGGACACAGCACTATGTGTGCGTATCTTCGCTAACAGGAAGTCGGGCAGTTTGCGAGCGACCAGCATCATCGGGCCACACCATGAAACGGAAATGGGCGCACTTACCCAAAAGGGTCACCCGGCCGTAAACCCCATCAAACAACTGTCTCTTTTGACTAGGCGAATGTCTTGATTCTCATGATACAAAATGTTAGATGGTGTCTGCAAAGAAGCGGTTATGGGCATACTATCCAGACAAGGGAGCGCCTGAGAGTCCTGATAAGGTGGTCATGATGCAGACAATAGAATCTCTTATGACGATTCTGGTTCCATTGGTCATCATTACGGACCCACTCGGAAACTTAACATTTTTTCTCCTTTTCACAGAAAAGAACACCCTTTCCGAACGTCGCAGGATGGCGGCGGTTTCCGCTACGACTGCCTGCATCATCCTTGTCTTTTTTGCCATCACAGGGGATTTTGTTTTACGCTTTTTCCATATCAGCCTTCCGGCCTTCCAACTGGCGGGAGGCTTCATCTTTTTCGTCTATGCTCTGCAGATGATGCGGGTGATTCCGGGTGGGGTAAAGACGACCTCGGAAGAAGAGCAAGAAGGTGTTGAAAAACAAAATGTGGCTTTGGTTCCACTGGCAACGCCTTTGTTAGCCGGACCAGGTGCCATTACTGCCGTCTTAGTATGGCAGCGAACCCTGGACACCCCCGTGAGCGCACTCCTGTTGCTGGGCGCTATCGTGATTACCTGCCTCACCATTTACCTCGTCTTTCATTTCGGCAGTGCGATCATTCGGGTGATGGGTGTGGGCGGCATTCGTGTGGTGACCCGGCTTATGGGATTACTCCTTGCGGTTATTGCTGTGCAGTTCATGGTAAGCGGCTACCAGCAAATCCGTTAAGAAGTCCCGGATGGCCAAGTCGGATCGCGTCATGATGAGTCAAAGCGTATCCATTCCTGTGGGAGGGATCGGACATGTCTCGGGAGTTGTTTGTGAGCCCGACGGTTACAAGACGGGTGCAAGGACTGCCATTATTCTTGCCCACGGGGCTGGAAACGACATGGCGCATCCTCTCATTGTTACGTTATCTCTTGGGTTGGCGCTCGCTGGCCATCTGACCCTGCGATTCAATTTCCTTTACAGAGAAAAAGGACGCAGGTCCCCAGACCCCCAGGATATCCTGGTTCTTACCTGGCAGTCTGTACATCAATTTATTAGAGAGCATTCCAGATATGGGGCGGGTGAGATCTTGGCAGCGGGCAAATCCATGGGTGGGCGTGTGGCTTCTCAGATGGTCGCTGACGGACTTCTCCTTGCAAGCCGCCTCATCTTTCTCGGCTATCCGTTGCACCCACCGATGAAAAAAGAGAAATTGCGGGATGCCCACCTTTATCGTATCAAAACCCCGATGCTCTTCTTTGTTGGCACCAGGGATCCCCTGTGCGACCTGGCCACGCTTAAAGGCGTGCTGGGTAGTTTGCAAGCCCCCTCGCACCTGGAGACCATAGACGGGGGAGACCACTCTTTCCGGCTGCGGAAATCTGATAACACGCCACAACAGGACGTGTACGACCGGATCTTGGGCAAAACCGTGGATTGGCTGCGAGCTTGAGCGCCAGCGGGCGAGAGGCGTTCCGCCTGCGTTCTCACCCTATCGAACGAGCGTAGCGAATGGGCGGCAAAAATATGAAGATGTGCATTTGGTCTGACGAAGAGATGGGACAAGAGAGGATATCTTGCAGGCGCCCCTATTTTAACCACAGATAGTCTGCATCCTCCAGCGTAACCGCCTCTGATTCCAGCCGCCCCTGGATCTCCGGTAGGATCACCCGGTGAGGCACATCGGATTGACGCGTCACCTGCTCGGGGATTCCGCGTTTCCAGGCATGGCCGCTTCCCGCTAGTACAACAATGGTATGGGTGGGGTTCTTCTTGAGGAAGTCTAGTAGGTGCCAAGCCATGGCCGTATCCCACACAATCTGGGCTTCACAAAAGTAGATGAAGCTTTTTCCCTGATCGTGTCCGTGTAATCCAAAGGCCTGCCGGATGAAGTTCATGTAGGTTTCGTCCACGCGGCAGCTCACCTCCGGGAGCTGTCCAACCTGTTCGGGTGTGAGAGAGGAAAAGCCCTTGCCTGCTACCTGCCGACTGATGTCCGGGGGGATATTCAGGCCGATCATCGGGATTTTTGTTTGTCTTGCATAGAGGAAGATGTCCCGGTACAAGGCCCAGTCACTGGACCAGTTTCCATAATAAACCTTTTGAAAAGCTTCTTCATTTAGCTTTCCGCCAATCCACTGGTCCAGATGTGTTTGGCTCTCACTCCGGAACATTTCAAGGCCCACGGCCACAGAAACGCCGGCTTCCTTCAGGGCCCGAATGACTGCAAGCTGGGCCTGGTGGTGACTTGCTTTGTCGTGAAGCTCCCCCACAAAGACGAGCCGGACCCCTTTCAGGTCTTCGACAATATCCGAAAGCGTCATTCTCGCGCCGTCTGAGACACGCAGGATTTGGCCGTGGTTTCCGGCTTTGACACAGGAGATCAGGCCGTACGTAATCAAGCTGATGGTCACAATAGCGAGGGCAATGCGTTTCATAGGGCAGCCTCTTTCAACGTGAAGACATGAACCATTGGAGATGCGGTCACCGGCCAGGTGGCCTTAATCTGGTTCACGCCATCACGGAAGACCAGATAGCTGAATTTGCCGTAATGGGAAATCTTACGGGCTGTGCTAGCGGCTGACTGGTCGGAAAGGGGTAGAAACAGGCCTACCACCCGCTCGGCGTCTTGCGGATGGGCAAGTACAACGAACAAAACGTCACCTGGGGTATCATAGGTTAAACCGTTCAGGGTGAACCGATTTGAGAACACGGAAACCGCCTCAGGGAGCCCAGACAGGTAGGCTCTGTCCTCCGGGAGCCCCAGATACAGAATATCGTAGCCTTTAAACCGCCTATGGTCCGCTTCATCCTCAGGAAGGATGGGAGTCCTTTCTTGGCCAAAGGCCTCCAAAAGGATTTTGGAGGCTGTTAGGATTTCTGTTGATACACTGCGGGCAGCCACCGCCACCAGGGACCTGGACCCCTTGACCCTGTTGATGACCGGTGGGATCTCGGCCGGGTCAAGACGTCGAAAGAGGTTCACATCAGGGTCGACGACCAGCCTGCGGGGGGCAGCCTTTGAATAGAGGCCGAAAGGGGCCTCCTTTCCAGTCAACAAGATTCTGGCTTCGATGTCGGGTCCTTCTGTTTCAATCCTAAAAGGGACCTCTAGGTCATAAAATGGCGCCTGCTGGACCACACGCCCCGTGATTGCCCATCCCTGCTTTTCTATGTTTGCCTCTACATCTTGCACGGCTATCTTTGGTGCGCCCGGACGGGACACCCACTGGGAAAAGAAGGGCCTAAGGGTGCGTTTGCTGGAGCGTTCAAAGGCCAAGGCAAAGTCATCCCATGAGGCCTTCTGAAACAACTTTTGTTCAAAGATCTCGCGCAGCCCTGCCCAGAAGGCCTTATCTCTGACGAGCTGCCGGGCCATGTGAAACACCATGGCGCCCTTTCCGTAGCCTATGGCACTCGTCCAGGGAGAGGTGCGGCGCGAAAACGCTTGCAACGGAAAGTCCTTTTCAGGAGAAACCAGTGTGGCATAGTCCCTTAAGATTTTCAGCCGATATTCGCGTGCCTCTTCGGCAGATGACCTTTCCTTAAATAGATGGTCAGCCACATAGCTGGTGAGGCCTTCTGACCAATTCCCCTGTTCGTAATCAGCATAAACACCGTTTCCCCACCAGGCGTGAGACACCTCGTGCCCCAGGCTTGTCTCAACGATAAATGGGAGCCGGATCACGGTTTTGCCAAGCAATGTGTATGAGGGAAACCCGTATCCGGTCGGAAAGAAGTTTTCCACCACGGCAAACTTCTCAAAGGGATAGGGGCCAAGAAGGTCGGTGTATAGACCCAGGTATTTGGCTGTTGCCTCGAGGTACTGTCTTGAGAGGTGATCGTCTTCAGGGAAAAAATACGTATAGATTGGGATGCCCTCAACCTCCTTTCCATGCACGATGTAAGGCCCTGCGGATAACGCAAGCCCTCGCACGGGTTGTGCGTTTTCCCAAATGGAGGTTGTGGCTTCTCCCTTGGTGCTTCGGGACACCCGCTCGCCTGCAGTGACCGCCTCATAACCTGTTGGGGCCTGGATACGGACACGAAAAGTAGACCTGGCGTCTGGAAGATCAGGATACCAGTCAGTCCCTGAGAGGAGAAGAGTCCCCTCAGGCGAGATCACGCCATTCACGCCATAGCTCGGGTCTTCGGTGTAGGCTGGATCCTTGGGGACTGGGTCCTGGAAAAAGGCCTCGTATGCAACTGTGATCTTGAACGCGTCCTCGCGAAGGTGGTCAGGAACGGGAATCCGAAGGTATCCATCTTTGAAACTGTAGGAAGCCGTTTTTCCCTCCATGGAAACGCCCATGATGCGGGCGTTTGCAGTCAATGTGAGCAACAGTTCATCCCGGTGGGCTTTGAGCTTCAGGGCGTCCACACCTGTCAAACGCTGTTCTTTGGGGTGAAGGGTCACCACCAGGTCGTGATGGACAGGGATCGGGTGGGCCAGGGCTGATGCCGTGAGGATAAGGAGGCACACACACGCCACAACGACTTTTATCAAGGGTATTTGCTTCATAGTCCTTATACGTTGTGCCTCTCGCTCTATGCCCTCCGCCTTATGCCCTGTGCCTCTCGCCTCACACCCTCCTTTTACCACGTAATGGTAATCCTGGCCATTCCCTTGCTTCACTGCCAAATTTTTTGTCGGAAGCCGCAAACGGGGGTGCGTCTTGACATGGGATATTTTGGCCCTCGCTTACGCTGTGGTTTGGCTATCATGAAGACATGGGCCATGATTGTCCGTTTTCAAGTCCTGACCCCGTCATCTCCAGCCAGGGGGGATAAGAGGGAGCCGGTTGATAGAGGCTCCCTGCAGTTCTGATCAACCCCGGTGGATCAGGACAAATCGTGACAGGGAAAGTGCTCACCGTTGCGGTTCAATATCAATTTGGGCAGATATAGGTTTTCTCATTTGCTTTCTTCTATCCTTTTTGTTACGGTCTCCAGCCACAATAACCATTGATAGGAGAATATTATGAAAAAAGTGATGATGTTACTTGTGGTTGCTGCCTTCTTTGCATCTTCATGCCAAGAACCGAAACCTGCTGCTGAAAAAGAAATCACAAAGGCAGATCTTAAGACAGAAGATGACAGGGTGAGCTACAGTGTGGGTTTTTCAATGGGTTCAAGTTTCAAACAAGATGAACTGAAAATCAATCTTGAAATTCTTCAACGAGGTATGGAAGATGGCTTCACGGGTAGCAAGCAGCTTCTTGATGAAGAAGAGGTCAAGAAGACCATGATGGGTTTCAAGGAGAAAATGAGGGCCAAAAAACAGGCAGAATATATGGAGAGAATGGAAGAAAGAAGAAAACAGGGTGAAGCAAATAAAGAAAAAGGAAGGCAATTCCTTGAAGAAAACAAGGCAAAAGAAGGTATTGTAACACTTGAGAGTGGCCTTCAGTATAAGATCCTCAACAAAGGAACCGGAGCTTCTCCAAAACCAACAGACACTGTAAAATGCCAATATAGGGGAACAACCATTGACGGAAAGGAATTTGACAGTTCATACCAACGCGGTAAACCTGCCACATTTGCTGTCAACAGGGTTATAAAAGGTTGGACAGAAGGTCTCCAGCTCATGAAAGAAGGTGGAAAGTGGCAGTTTTTTATTCCTTCAGAACTGGCTTATGGAGAAAGAGGAGCAGGGAATAACATCGGCCCCAATGAAGTACTTATTTTTGAAGTTGAACTTCTTGAAATTGAAAAACCAGATACAAAAGAACTAGAGAAGAAAAGTTAATTTCGCTTGATTATTTGGAATCGTTGCTATTTTCCTCTATCCTAACCTATTTCCAGGGCTTTCGGACAAAATCCTCATATCTTCGAAGCCGCCTTCCGACTATCTCTATGAACAGCTCTGTCTGTGGACAGAATAGGATTACGCCTGGATTGCGGATCAAAGTTGTTTGGGTCAGGATCAAGGGAAGGTTCGACCTCCAGTTCCTCTGGAAGCAATTGCAGCTCCCTGCAGTCCCGATCAACTCCGATGGATCGGGACAAATCGGGGCATGGGATGTGCTGGCTATTGCAGTTCTGAAACGCTGGTTCAAGCACAGATATTGCGAGTGTTGTGTCTCACGAGTTAGTTTCAAAAAACATGTCTTTGCCACCAAGCCATTTTCCTTGCTCCGTGACCATTTTTGGGACGTCAGCTTCGTTCCGCTAAATCATAAAAACTCGGGCCTAAGGCCCTCAGACAGTTTATGATTTCTTACGCTACACTCAACTGACGCCTCATAGCGCAGAGCTTCACTCCGTGCCCGAAAATGCTCAATGTCGGTCGGAAAAGGCTTTCGGCTGGCGTTATAGTAATTAAAGTTATTTCAGGGACGAGACACTATGCAGGAACCGAGGAAGGACGGGAAAAGCCGGTCTATTGGCGGTTTCTTGGTTGCGAGGCCGGGGCAAAGGCGCCATCATGACATCACAACATGACATCAAGCAGATACTAGAAAATCTGTACGATGGCCTGTATTTGGTTGATCGCGACAGACGGATTACTTACTGGAATAAAGCCGCAGAAAGGATCACCGGCTATAAGGCTGACGAGGTCATCGGGTCTTTATGTGCCGACAATATCCTGATTCATGTGGACGCTAATGGGAAACAGCTTTGCCGGGGCATGTGTCCTTTAGGCCAAACGATCAGTGATGGGAGGCCCCGAGAGGCTGAGATTTTTCTGCACCACAGACGAGGTCACCGGGTGCATGTATCCGTCCGTGTAACCCCCATGAAGAATGACCATGGTGAAATCGTTGGTGGCATTGAGTTGTTCACAGACATTAGTTCTCGCACCGCCTTACTCCTCCAAATTGAAGAACTCAAGAAGCTCGCCCTCATAGACCCTTTAACCAATTTGCCAAATCGCCGACACTTTGAATCACAAGTTGCTGCCCGTTTTGCAGAAATGAAGCGGTACGGACTGCCCTTTGGCCTCCTTATCATCGATGTGGATCATTTCAAGCAGTTCAATGACAAGCATGGGCACGACGTTGGTGACTTGGTTTTGCAGTCCGTGGCAAATACGTTTTTGTGTTGCATTAGGCCGTTCGATGATATTTGTCGCTGGGGGGGTGAGGAGTTCGCCGGAATATTTCCTAATATAGGTTTAACAACCCTCAAGGAGGTTGCAGAGCGGCTGAGAGCGCTTGTCCAGCATTCTCAGGTGCACAGGGACGACGAACTACTCTCAGTTACGGTTTCTATTGGCGGGTCAATGGCAGAACAGGACGACACAATGGCTTCTCTCGTCAAGAGAGCCGATTCGTTGATGTATGTGAGCAAAAAGAACGGTCGAAACCGCGTTACGATTGATGAGCCGGCGAACCAATGACCACAAGATAGCTTGGTCCGACCGGAACAAAAAATCGCACCCGAACAAAAGACGACTTAACCCACTTTAGGCTATCCCCTGCTGGTAATACCCGTCTTAATGCAACTGGTATAGCGTTTCGGCAGAGGGCCTGACGGGCTCAGGGTTCTTCGGCAACGTATAGTAAAAGGTTGCTCCTTTTCCCTTCTCAGACTCTACCCAAATCTTCCCACCGTGGTGCTTGAGGATCTTGCTGACGATTGCGAGTCCTATGCCGGTTCCCCCCTCATCTGTTATCTCTTTTAACTGTCGAAACATATCAAATATCTCTTGGTGATACTTCCGATCAATCCCAATGCCATTATCCTTTACAGAAAACTGGTGGAACTGGGTCTTGTCTTCGTATCCGATCTCGATCTTGGGGTTCTTACCGTTTCCCGCAAACTTGATTGCATTGAGGAGCAGGTTTTCAACAACCCGGCTCATTCCGTCTCCATCACAGCAGATAGTCGGAAGATGACTTGTTATCACGAGCTTTATCCCCTTCTTCTTCAGTCGGGGATGGAGGCGTGAGCCAACATCTTTAACTATCTTCAAGGAAGAGACATTCTCAAAAGAAGAGACGACCTGACCATTCCTTGCCAATGTCAAGAGTTCAGAAACAAAGGACTCCATCCGCCTGGCACTTGCTTGTATCTGTTCAAGATAGCCCTTTGCCTTTTTGTCTAGTTGTTCTTGACAATTCCTGAGCAGGCGAGAAGAAAAGCCCTGTACCCCAATGATGGGTGTTTTCAACTCATGGGAGACAACACTCACAAAGTTCTCAAGTTCTTCATTCTTCTTTCGGAGTTCTTTCTCTACCCGCCTTCGTTCCGTGACTTCTTGCTTCAAAAGTGCATTCGATTTTGAGAGTTGAAAAGTCCGTTGCTCGACCCGCCTTTCTAGCTCGTCATGAGCTTTTCGCAGGGATTCCCCCGTCCACTGGCGCTCGGCAAGCCTTTCTTCTTCGATCCGAAAGATGTCCCAGAATAGACGCGCAGCAACGTGGTCTATTAATCGAACGTGGTCTGGCTTGTTTTGGCAGATCTCATTGGCTACTTCTTCACGGCCTGTCAACTCGATAATCATATTGAGGCCTTTGATTTCGTATAGATCTCGGTAACCCCTGGTTGTATAGATCCCCTGTTCTATGGCGTAGCGGTACCCTACAGCATTGGGATTCGTGCAGGCAACGCCGACAAGTTTCATGCGGAGCTGGCTGAGCCTTTTGGCAAGTATCATATCCATGATTGCCTTACATCCGGGGCCACCACCCACAATTCCGACCTTAAGTGTTTTAACCGCTTCCGTCATTGGATCCCTCCCTGTTCAATGGCACGTACATGAAGAGTCCGCAGTGATAAAAAAATAGGGACAGCGTATGTCAATTGCCCCGCCCTCAAGGGTCAGAGGCACCGGCTATACCGGCGAAATGCTATGGCGGGCGCATTCCCTAAAGCGACTTGAATGAGCTCCCGGACGTTTTGCTGTCGGGAGGTTCAATTCTTGATTCGAAAGAGACACTTGATGCACAAAACACCCGAATCATGCAGCAGTTCGTCGGTCTTTACCGCCTCTTCGGTCTTTGCCACGTCTCCGGTCAAGCCCGCTTCTTCGATTCCACGTGACCGTTGGTCTGGAGATTTGTTTGGAGAAAGCACTTTGCTGTCCGTGGATTTCTGAACGGCCCTTTTTGTAGAGCTCCGGATAGAGTCCTCTGGCACATTCGGGGCAAATGCTGTGGCTGAACTGAGCATCGGAATTATCGCGAATATATTTTTCAATCTGATTCCAGTAGCCGTTGTCATCTCGTATCTTCTTGCAGCCAGCGCATATCGGCAACAGCCCACTCAATGTCCTCAACTTGGCTAAGGCTCCTTGTACTTCGGTAGTGCGGTATTTCACCAATTCCTCCAGGTGGTCTCGGTATTGCTTCAATTCCTCCTCTGCGCGCTTGCGTTCGGCAAGCCGTTCTTCTTCAACCTGAAAGACATCCCAGAAAAGGCGAGCAGCCACATGGTCCATCAGTCGTACATGTTCTGGTTTTGTTTGGCAGATCTCATGGGCTATTGCTTTGCGTCCGGTCAGTTCGATAATCATATTCAGGCCCTTCAACTTAAATAGGTCCCGGTAGTCCATGGTTGTATAAACCCCTTTTTCCTGGGCGTACCGATAACCCACGGCCTTGGGATTCGTGCAGGCGACTCCGACAAGTTTCATGCGGAGCTGGCTGAGCCTTTCGGCGAATATCATATCCATTATTGCCTTGCACCCCGGACCACCACCCACAATGGCTACATCGAGCGTTTCACCTCTTTTCATAATTTGGCCCTTTCTGATTTCCAAAAGCCATCGACCCCATGAAGCCTCCCGATGTGTGAATCTATGTTGTATCTGCCTGTTCATCTGCGCTCACCTTTTCCGGGAAAAGTAGCTTTTGAGAATTAGTGTACTCAAGTTGCGTGCCAAGACTAGAGATTTTTTTGCAAATAGAACACTATGGATAAACTATTTAATTTCTTAGAAATCGGTGCATGGCACCTAATTGGACGCGCGGAAAAGATAAAAAAGAGAAGACGGTGATGTGCAATATCCGACACGGGGGGGCTATTAACAGTTAAGTACTATTGTAAAATCAAACGGTTAGGCTACGTCTAGTATCGGACACAAAACAACACCGGGTGTGAAGAATACAACGAAAACTGAACAGGCGCTTACGCCTGGATATCATATCTCTTAAGCTTGCTGTAAAGAGTTCCCCTGCTGATTTCAAGCAGGCGCGCGGCTTCCTTCTTGTTACCTTTGCACTCGCGCATCGCAGTCCTTATGAGATTTCTCTCGTTTCTTGGCAGGGAGTATCCCCTTGATGGCACCGGCGAGTCTCGCATCTTCTCAGGAAGGTCCGCAGCCCGGATAAGACTGCTATTGGATAAAACCACACACCTTGCCACGGTGTTTTGTAGCTCCCTGACGTTGCCAGGCCAATCGTAGTCCATCATGAGGTGCATGGCCTTGGTATCGAATCCGGTAATTTCCTTTCCCTCAACGAGGCAATAGGTTCTCAGGAAATGATCGGCCAGGAGGGACACATCTGTAATGCGCTCCCGCAATGAAGGCACATGAATCGGAATGACGTTAAGGCGGTAGAAGAAATCCTTTCGCAGGCGTCCCGCCTTCACCGCCTCTTCAATCCGTCTGTTGGTTGCTGCAATAATTCTCACCCTGACTTCGACCGGATGTTGGCCTCCAACCCGTTCAAAGCACTTATCCTGCAGGAATCGCAGAAGAAGCACCTGCGTCTCCAAAGGGAGTTCAGCCACTTCGTCCAAGAAAAGGACCCCCCCGTGGGCTCGTTCCAGACGCCCCATCTTCTGGCTGGTGGCTCCGGTAAAGGCCCCCTTTTCGTGCCCAAAGAGCTCCGATTGGACCAGGGTGGGAACAAATGAAGAGCAGTGGGCAGCGATGAACGGGGTACCTTTATATTTGCCTGCCTGGTGAATAGCCCTGGCCACTAATTCCTTGCCAGTGCCGCTTTCACCTGTGATCAGGACCGTACTCTCTGAATCGGCAACAGCCTGGATCAGCTGATAAATTTCGTGCATTGCCTGGCTTCGACCAACAATTCCCATGAACTTATCCGGGCCAGTCAGTTGATCCCTAAGTGCTTCTTCGCGCGCTTCTTTTAAAATCTGATAACGGATGACACCGGAAATCTGGCGAATCAGAGATTCAACAAAAACCAAATCGTCTTGCATCCGAATATCCGCAGCGGAGGCACCTACCATGAAAAGGCCATAGCATTCATCCTCTACCACGATCGGCACACCCATCCACGAATTGAATCCAGCCGCCAAATCCTTGATGATAGGCGGGCAGTCAACTTTGCTGGCGAAGCACATGGGCCTGATGCGCTCCGTGGTCAAGAGGTTGAGCAACGCATGCTCCAGCTTGGGATTCGTGATTTTCTTTTTCGCTCGATCA
Source organism: Desulfobacteria bacterium (assembly GCA_041547605.1). Classification (GTDB taxonomy): domain Bacteria; phylum Desulfobacterota; class Desulfobacteria; order Desulfobacterales. Next base: position 21,278 of record JBFEUB010000004.1, on the reverse strand, counting down.
TATCCGGTCTCTTTGACCTGCCCACGCTCTGGTCGCGGAAAATAGAAGCCATCTCGATGGGGTGTCAGGAGAAAAACGAGTGTGTCGACTTCGGGATAAAAATCCTCCATGATATCTTGCAGGACGTCTCCCAAGCCATTGAGGTTGTATTCCTTGGTTACTCTGAAAAGCATGCTATTAATGACCTCAAGGGCATGGTGTCTTCTTTCGAGTTCCTTTTCGGCCTCCTTCTGTGCTGTGACATCCCTGGCGACCTGGATAAGACGGACCGTGTCGCCAGAGTCGTCTTTGACAGGAACTCCGTAACAATCCCAATAGGCTTTTTTCCCGGTCCCACCCACGTCGGGCACACACAATACTGCGCGTTCAATCCGCCCCGTTTTCAGGGCCATTTCACTGGGACAACCCTCACAAGGGGTCTCCCTGTTAGCAAGGACCTTGTGGCAGGTTTTCTGCAGTATGTCCTCCGGCCTCACCTCAAAGTTTACCGTTGTTGTTTGGTTTACCCAACGTATTCTCATATCTTTATCTACCAGCCGAATGCTATCCAAAGAGGCATCAAGAATGGCTTTTTTTTCCGCCTCGCTTTCCCGGAGTGCATCCTCTGCCTTCTTGCGGTCGGCAATTCTTTCTTCTTCGATTTGAAAGACATCCCAGAAAAGGCGGGCGGCTACATGGTCCATCAAGACCACGGAGTCGGGCTTGGTTCGGGAGATCTCGTTGGCCACCTCTTCACGCCCCGTCAACTCGATAATCATATTGAGGCCTTTGATTTCGTATAGATCTCGGTAATCCCTGGTGGTATAAATCCCCTGTTCTTTGGCGTAACGGTATCCTACAGCGTTGGGATTCGTGCAGGCTACCCCGATAAGTTTCATGCGGAGCTGGCTGAGCCTTTTGGCAAGAATCATATCCATGATCGCCTTGCATCCGGGGCCACCACCCACAATAGCTACGTTCACTGTTTTCATTTGTTCCATGAGTCAGTCCTCTTTGAAAGATGTTCCCATGAAGATTAGGCACTTACGGGTGAAAAATATCAAGAATTGAGAAGCCCCCTACAGCAGGACTTCGGCGCTCTTAGTCGCGTCCCAGCGGGCAAAAAGCTCGCCGTTGCAGTTCAAAGACAACCTATTTTAGTCATAGCATAAAAACCAAACCGCCTTCATGCGGAAAGACAAGCAGGAGGTTCAAGGCATCAGCGACCGAAATGAATCACGTTCGTAAGGACCTCTCTTGTGGTTTTGTTCACCGGCAACCTGTCCAATTCTTCGGGCGTGACCCACTGGGCCTCGGATGCATCATCGTTAGGAGCGATCTCGCCACTCACATAATCGGCCATAAGGTCCACAATGACATAGTGAAATCGGACGCGTCCGGCATCATCCCGCCTGATGACCTCAAAGGTGTATACGGGATTCAGGGCACGAATCGTGAGTCCCGTCTCTTCCATGACCTCTCGCTCGGCTGCTAGTTGCAATGTCTCACCCAACTTCACACGGCCACCGGGGATGGCCCAACGCCCTTGACTGGGAGGTTGGTTTCTCTTTACCAGGAGCACTCTGCCGCCGGTGATAACAATCGCCCCTACTGCAAGTCGAGGGCGTTCGGGATATTCTCCTGCTGACATGTTCTCTGCTCCTGGTTCCACCTCGTCCTGCGTTGGCCCCTTCTGTAACTACTGATTAACATTCCAAGTTTATCTAGGTCCAGGATTTTTTCATTTTTCTCTTGACACTACCCCATGGCGTTGTTATGTTTTGACCGACTGGTCGGTCGGCAGTAAAGAATGTTATAACAACATATTAACAACAGTATATAATTTTGACCGACTGGTCGGCCAAGAAGGAGGGTGCCTTGGATACAAGCAAAGAACAAAAACAGCTGAAGAAAATTCATATCATTAAAGCTGCATCCCAAGTTTTTGCGAAGAAGGGTTTTTCCGGCACGGTCATGGCCGACATCGCTGTGCAGGCTGGAATTGGAAAGGGCACCGTCTATGAGTACTTTGACAGCAAGGAGGACCTCTTCTTTGCCGTATTCGAGTGGTTCGCCCAAGAAACTGAGACAGCAGCCAAGGTGAGTATTTCAGCCTTAAGAGGTTCGGCATCCGAGCGGTTGACCGTCCTGAGCGAGTCAGTGATGCAAGCCTGGTTCGATATGAAGGATTTATTCACGCTTGTCATGGAATTCTGGGCTGCGTCAGCGTCGTCACAAATGAAACAGCGCTTCAAAGGGTACTTCCGACAAGCATACGAAGATTTCCGGGCTATTGTTGCGGCCCTGGTCCGGGAGGGGATCCAGCACGGTGAGTTTCAAGAAGACATCGTTCCGGAGTCCGTGGCTGCGGCCTTGGTGGGAACCTGGGACGCACTGCTGCTACAAGCGTGGTTTGACGACACCTTTGATCCTTTGACGACGGCCAGGAATTACGTGACGGTTCTCATCAGGGGTCTGGTAGGAACAAAGCCGCAGCGGGTGGTGCAATAGGATACATGTTCATGAAAGCAAAGAAGTTATTCCGTCAGATCGTGGGCTTCATTATTGTTATTCCTGCGACAGTCAAGGTATACGCCTTTACGCCCTTCATCGGGAAAGAGAATGCCATAGCATTTTGGGGCCCAAGCGTTACCGCCATGGCAAAACGGTCTCTGAGGTATTGGGTTCCCAAAATAGAGACCGCTGCCGCGTTTGATTCTTTTCCGTCAAGGATGAAGGCCCGTTTTCGGCTGTGGCGACCCTTTTTTGATCTTCGCGTGGTCCAAGAAGATCACGACACCTTTAAGATTCATGTTCAAAATTGTCCCTTTTGTGAAGCGTTCAACAGACTTGGTCTGTCGCGAATGGGTTCTTATTTCTGTCAGGGGGATTGGGAAGTCGCAAAGGAGCATTCTGATAAGTGGGGGTTTCACAGGAAGCATCAGATTGGAACGGGAGACACTTATTGCGATCATACATATCTTAGGAGAAAATTTTAAACTTTGTGGGATTGCGCATGACGAAGAAGTTATTGATAGCTTTTTGCTTAGCTCTCTTCATCATCGCCGGGCTCTGCGGCAGCGGGAAAGCTGAGGATGCCCAAGCCCTGGTGCAGGCGAGCTTTGACTACTATCGGGGCAAAGCCTCAACAGCCACCGTGGATATGACCATTCATCGGCCCGACTGGGAAAGGGTGGTGACGATCAGGGCCTGGACTAAAGGGCAGGAAGAGAGCCTTTTTTGGATTACTGCACCGCCCAAAGATGAAGGAAACAGCACGCTTAAGAAGGGCCGGGAGATGTGGATATACAACCCCAAGGTGAACCGGGTAATCAAACTGCCGCCCTCGATGATGTCTCAGTCATGGATGGGATCAGATTTCTCCAACAATGATCTCGCTAAAAGCGATAGCCTCATCAAAGATTACTCGCATTCCCTCACAGGGACCGAAACCCATGAAGGAAAGAAAGTGTACCTCATCCAATCCATACCCAAGCTGGAGGCGCCTGTGGTTTGGGGTATGCAGAAACTCAAAATTCGCGAGGACCACATATTCTTGAGTCAAGCGTTTTTCGATGAGGACCTCAAGCTAGTCAAGATCATGACCGCTCATGATATCCAGATGCTAGGCGGAAAGCTTTTTCCCAGGGCCTGGAGGATGCAAAAGGCTGAGGCATGGGATGAATATACTGAACTGACATACAATGAACTCGATTTTAAAGAAGACTTACCGGAGAATCTCTTTACGCTCACCAATCTGAAGAATCCCAGGAGGTAGTTAGCCTTGACTGTGGACGTCAAAATGGCGTGGCGGAATATCTGGCGAAACCCCCGGCGATCCATTTTAACCATGACAGCTATCGCGTTTGCCACCCTGTTACTTGTCTTTATGCTCTCTTTCCAGTTCGGCTCTTATGACACCATGATCAATTCCGCAGTGAAGATCCACACCGGACACCTGCAGGTTCAGGCAGGGGGATATCAGGACAAGAAGCGTATGCGCCTGGCGGTTCCTGATCCTGGCGCGATCGGCACTATTTTAGAGGCGACGCCGGACATCGAGGCTTACACCTATCGGGCAAATGCCTTTTCACTCGTTTCATCCAAGGAACGCACTTACGGCATTGTCGTGATCGGCATCGACCCGGCGAGGGAAGCCAGCGTATCCGCCCTCAAAAAAGTGATTCGCCATGGGAGCTATCTATCCTCAACGGACACGAACCAAGCTCTTATTGGGGAACTTCTCGCAAAGAACCTGCGAGTCGGTTTAGGTGACCAATTGGTGGTGTTAGGCCAAGGGCGCGATGGCTCAGTGGCCGCAACCGTTGTTGAAGTAAAGGGCATTTTCAATTCGGGTCAGGATGAATTCGATCGTTCGTCGATCCATATCCCTCTGAGCCATTTCCAAGAGGTTTACGCCATGCGGGGAGGTGTTCACGAGGTGGTAGCCCTTGGCAAGTCATTGGGGGCCATTCCGGCGATAAAGAAAACGGTTGCAGGGGTTATCGAAATCAAGGACGCAAAGCAGCCCCTGGTCGTATTGGATTGGATGGACCTGATGCCGGGGCTGGTCGAGGGTATTCAGTTGGATCTGATCAGTGGGCTAATTCTTTACTTCATTCTAATTGTGGTCGTGGCATTTAGTATCCTGAACACCTTTCTTATGTCTGTATTCGAGCGAACAAAGGAGTTTGGCGTCCTCATGGTGATCGGCACCGCACCGGGACGATTGACGAAGGTACTCCTGTTGGAATCTTTAACGATGACAGCGGTAGGCATTGTTGTTGGCATTATTGCCGGGATCTTGATCACCTGGTACTTCCAAGTTCACGGCATTGTCATTTCGGGTACCTCTGAGGTCGTAAGACAGTTCGGCATTCCCGAACGAATGTTCCCCCGGCTCTCGTTTCTTTCCATAACAATCGGCCCGACATTAGTCCTATTCATTACGTTTTTGACGGCTCTTTATCCTGCTCTCAAGGTGCGTCGTCTCCAGCCGGTGGAGGCACTGGCATCTGTATAGGAAATAGACCGAGATCATAACAAGAAAGGCACGCTTTCATGCATCTCCAATTAGGTTGGCGAAATATCTGGCGGAACCCGAGGCGGACCTCAGTCATCATGATTGCGGTAATCATTGGGGTGTGGAGCATGATTTTCATGGGAGCATTCCACAGAGGGATGATGAACCAGATGGTTGAAAACGGCATCGCCACGCTAACTGGGCATATTCAGGTGCACCAAGCAGGCTATCGAAATGACCCGGCTATTGAGAACAGTATGGCAGAACCCGAGGTGGTCCAGACGACCCTGGAGAGTCGCCTTCCACCTGGTACCCGCTGGACCGCGAGAATTCGTGTTGGCGCGATTGCCAGCAATGCTCGACATTCGGGTGGTGTTACTTTAGTTGGCATTGACCCAGCGCGGGAGGCACGGATCTCATTTATTGGTCAGGCGGTTACCCAGGGACGTTACCTTGGGCCGGATGACGAACACGGCATTTTGGTGGGTAAAGCCTTGGCGGACAAGTTTGAGACCAAACTGGGTCGCAAGCTGGTTCTTATGTCTCAGGACTCCGACCGGGAAATCGGTTCCAAGGCTTTTCGAATCGTCGGAATATTCAGGGCCGAGATGGAGGCCACGGAGAAACAGTTCGCCTTTGTCACCCTGCGTGCTGCCCAGCACATGCTAAAGGTGGAAAACGGGATTTCCGAAGTCTCCATCGTTATGCCCAATCGCCATGAAGTCGAACTGGTTGCGGAGGATCTCAGGGATGCCCTGCCTCCCTCCACCTACGAGGTGCATAGCTGGCGTGAACTGCTCCCCTTGGTAAACGCATACCTCAGCCTATTTGATACCTTCATCTTCATATGGTTTTTGGTGGTTTTCATTGCCATGGGCTTCGGGATCGTCAACACCACGCTCATGGCTGTGTTCGAACGGATACGGGAGTTCGGCCTGCTCAAGGCCCTGGGCATGAAACCGTGGTGGATCGTTAGAGGCGTGTTAACAGAATCATTTCTTCTACTCGTTATGGGGACAGCCGCTGGGAACATCCTTAGCTTTCTAAGTGTCTTCGCCCTGTCCGGAAGCGGGATCGACCTCTCCTCTTTTGCAGCTGGCGCGGAGTTCGCAGGTATATCGCGGGTGATTTACCCGGCCATCCATCCCAAAGACGTGGTCATGGCCAACTTGGTGGTGTTCATCCTAGGACTCCTCGTGAGCGTTTACCCTGCAGCTAAAGCTGCTAGGTTCACGCCGGTAGAGGCCTTGGCACATACATGACTGTGAGCTCAAAGCTGAAAGCTGAAAGGGTAAGAAACGAATAATTGCATGCAGAGCTGCGGGACATCAAATATGGGTCGCAACCTTGGCAGTCTGGGAGGTACGTGGCACATCGCAAATTCCACATTGCAAAGAATGGGAGATAGATTATGGGTATTGTTGAATGCGTGGACATCAAGAAGACATATCATCAGGGAAAAGTCGAAGTTAAAGCACTAAGAGGCGTGAACCTGTCGATTGATGAAGGGGAATTTGCAGCCGTGGCCGGACCTTCTGGGTCAGGCAAGACCACCATGTTGAATATCATGGGCGGCTTAGACGCGCCTGATTCGGGAAGTGTCGTCGTGGATGAACACAACTTTGATAACATGACCCGATCTGAGCTGGCCAGCTTACGTTTGCACAGAGTGGGTTTTGTATTCCAGGCATACAACCTCATACCAGTTCTGTCTGCATTGGAAAATGTGGAATTTGTCATGCTCCTGCAGGGTCTGCCGCAAGCGGAGCGGCGCGAACGGGCCAAATCCATCCTGGATGATGTGGGCTTGGAGGGGATGTACGACAGACGCCCAGCTGAGCTGTCTGGCGGCCAGCAGCAGCGTGTGGCCGTGGCCAGAGCGATTGTATCGAATCCGGCCATTGTTCTGGCGGATGAGCCCACGGCAAACCTGGATTCCAAAACAGGACACGGGCTGTTGGACATCATGGAACAAATGAATGAAAAGAAAAAAGTCACCTTTATTTTTTCCACGCACGATCAGATGGTCATGGACCATGCCCGACGACTCATCCTCCTAAGAGACGGCCTGGTCGTAGATGATCGAATGAAGGGGGTTTGAACTGGGTATTCGGCTTTTTTTGTTCCTTATGTTCATTGTTCTGGTCTGGCCGGGGACATCTCGTGCGTCCGAGGCCGGCGCTTCGGACAAACAACTTTTCGCGGAGTTGGGCGGGCACGTCAGGGGCCGGGGCAGCGTGTCCTGGGAGGATCATGAATCCATTTATCGAACTGTAGAGACCGGCCCTTATTTTAACGGGTCCGGCGAATTCCGCCTCAAGAACGGAATTTTCTTTGAGCACTGGGGGTACCTTGAAACCCACTATGAAGCCGTCTTGTCGGGTGGAGACGTCTGGCGCACGCAGAAATCATTGGAACAGCTTTATCCGACCCAGTTCAAGGTTGTCGCTGGCCCCCCGGATGACGATCTCCGTGTTATGGACTTGACTAGCGTTATTGATGAAGACGACGATTACATTCTATATCACCGATTAGACAGGCTTTCCCTGACCTTGCAGCCGGAGTGGGGCACTGTTCGCATTGGCCGGCAGGTCTTAACATGGGGGAACGGCTTACTGTTTAATCCAATGGATCTATTTAACCCTTTTGCACCAACAGATGTCGAGCGGGACTACAAGGTCGGGGACGATATGGTGACCACCCAGTTTGGCGCAAACCGCATCGGTGATTTGCAGTTCCTTTATGTCCCCAGGCGAGATCCAGTGGACCGTGATGTGGCATGGGATGCGTCCTCTGTTGCAGGAAAGTGGCACTGTTCCGTGGGAACCACTGAGTTTGATCTCATGGGAGCCAGGCACTACAGAGACTATGTGGCAGGTCTTGGCAGCACGGGCTATATCGGAGATGCGGCCTGGCGCGCGGATGCTACATGGACCGTTCTGAACGGAGACGAAGACGACTTTTTGTCTGTGGTGGCAAATATCGATTATTCATGGATGTGGTGGGAAAAGAACCTATATGGGTTGATAGAGTTTTATTATAATGGTCTGGGTAGCGACGCGTATTCAGAGGCATATGTGGACCCGGATATTGGGGAACGTTTGGAGAGAGGAGAACTGTTTACCTTGGGCCGGGCCTACCTGGCCGGGGAGATCCAGGTGGAACTGCATCCTCTGTTCAATGCCTACTTAACTGTGATCAACAATCTGGGTGATCCTTCGGGAATACTGCAACCCCGGGCTATCTGGGACATGACTCAGAATGTCCAGGTGACTTTTGGGGGGAACATATACTACGGAGCACCTGGGACGGAATACGGGGGGTTTGAAATACCCGACACCGATCTCCTCATAGAGCCTCAGGATAGTGCATTCCTCTGGTTGAGCTATTTCTTCTGAAGATCACAGGCCATTATCGGTTATAGTAATTGTCAGAATAATTTTCCGTTATCCAAGTAAGAGCCATATCAATCGAAACGTATTTGTGAGAACTGCTTTATGTCTGGGAACAGACGGCTCTTACATAATAGTAGCAACTGAAGTCCTGCCAGCAAACATATCCCATGTCTACACTCACATACCAGGCTGCTACAAATGAGCGACGGTCCGAACTCCAGAGCCACCTCTCATGCTGATCAAATACTGGTTCGATGCAAAGATCACCGACGCGGGGTACATCCGTGAGTAGTGACATGAGTTCACTGATTGTGGGAAGCCTCCAGTTCGCGCTCCCGGCAAAGCGCTTTTGGTTCAGCTGTTGAACGTAGTCGTGGGCCTCATACCAGGTCATAGGATGATCCGAACCTGCCTGCTGCCAGATTAGTTCAGTGGCTTTATCAGCAACGGTACCATCTTCGTTTACCTGGAAATCATTCCTGACATACTGGGCAGGACGCCAACGAGCGTCTGTGCCAAACACCTCTCGCGCACGGCGGGGCCTGACCTTGATGCTTTCGCTTCGAAGTATGCGTCTGGAAACTGTCTGGTCAGTCTTCTTCGACAAACCCTTGGTCGGCATTTGACATACCTTTTCCTTCTTTTCTTCCCATGCGATTTCTAGCCCATCAAGGGCTTTAAGCATCTCCTTAGCACTGTCGAACCGGCTCTCTCTGTCCCTGGCTATTGCCTTGAGAAGAAAGCCGTCCCAATCTGTGTCAAGGTCTGGATTACATTCGCTTAGCCTTCTGAACGAATTGATGGGGAGTGCGCCAGTTAACATACGGTAGAGCATGATCCCCACGGGGTAGATGTCTGCTCTGACGTCCACTTGATTCGGGTCTTCTTCCTGCTCAGGGGCTGCGTAATATGGCGAACCGACCATCAAGTTGCGGGGTCCCTGAAAGGTTTCGCCTCGAAGTTGGGACAGTCCAAAGTCGGTGATCTTGATGGTATCCTGGTCGGTTACCAGAATGTTGTAAGGCTTTATATCCCGGTGGATGATTCCGGCTTGGTGAAGACGAGAAAGCCCTTCCAGGATCTGGCGAGTATAGTGGATTGCTTTGTCAACACGGACTATGCGGCAAGGCTCTTCCACGTGGTAGGTTTCGCCCATGATCACACCCAGGTTGTTGCAGAAGTATTCCATGACAAAATAGGTAAGGTCTTCGGACTCATGAAAATCCCAAATGGCTACAATGTTGGGGTGCCGCAACCGTGCCATGGTGACCGCTTCGGTGAGAAAGAGCCTTTTCAGTTCCTCTTCACCCAGAAGGGCAACAAGGTTCGGGTGGGGCGACAAGAGCTTCAGCGCCACCATTTTGCCAACTACCGGCATACGGACCTTGTAGACTATGCCCATGCCGCCCTTGCCGAGCAAACCGCAAACTTCATATTTGTCAATCTTTTTCACATCAAATCCCTACGGGCATAAATCACCATAGACGTCTCGCGTTATACTCTGGAAAACCAAGTTCTAAAATCTTCCTCGCTGTAACGGCGATGTTGTATGGAATGAACTTCATCTCAATACTTGCCGAGGTCGTATCCCAGATCACATATTTGGCGTTGTTATTACCATCCCTGGGCTGACCCACACTCCCCACGTTGATGATGTGCTGGTTCTCTTGTCCAAGCGAAAAGGCCCCTTCTTGCAGCGGGGGGCCCGCGACCTCTTGTCCATCAAAAACGATAATTTGCGGGAAATGTGTGTGGCCCACAAAGCAGACTTTTTCTTTCATACCCAGAAACAGCTCTTTGAATTGGGTCCTTGAAAGTTCAAAGAGATACTTAGTGACAGAGTCAGGTGGGCATCCGTGCACGCATAAGCTTTCGTGAATTGTCATGGAGGGCTTTAACGTGTCAATATAATCTAGAGTGTCCGGGGAAAGGAGATGTCTTGTCATTACGAGCGACTGCCTGGCTGAAGGATTCATCCAGTCCAGATACCTGGTGTCCGAAACAGCCAGTTCGTGGTTTCCCATGACAGAGGGGATGTTGTGTTGGCGGATTAGCTGGACGACTTCCTCGGACTCAGGCCCGTAGCCGATATTGTCGCCCAGAGAGGCTATCCCGTCCACTTTGGACCGATCGATGTCAGCCAGCACTTCCTTGAAGGCTTCAAGGTTGCCGTGAATATCCGAGATAATGGCCAGTCTCACGTTAAAAACCCTTGATGTTTTTCCGTTTAAGGTAAAGCAGATCGCTTCTCTTCGGGTTCCAGTGTCATTCTTCGAGTGCCCGCAGTGCGCTGTGGGTGGTCCGTCGTATTCTTATCTCTGGGGCCCTGGACAGCCCCCTATATGGTAAATAACTTCCCTAAGGAGATAACAAGCTTTTCGCTCCCTTCTTCGTGAAAAAAGCGTGCAATGGTTTTCGTGGCAACGGCAAAGCCATCTATCTCGCCTGGCAAATATAACGGTGTGTTTACCAATCTCTCCAGGGCTTCATCCAGTTTCCGAACATTGTCCGGGTTGCATTCAAGCCGTAACAGCCTGCAGATCTCAAACGGCGATGTGTTGATCGTCATGGTGCCCTGCTTCGTTCTCAGATTATCCAAGGCAAACAAGAGCTTGCGGTCAAAAGGATCCAGGTCTTTGATGAGTTCGGCAAAGAGGGTCACTTCAGGCACGACGATCTTTCCGCCCTTTAAGATATTGCTTGAGATATCGAGCCGTGTGCGACCCGTTTGGGTTGGCAAGGAGTTCCAAAGGGGATCCTTTTGCTACTATCCGTCCACCTTGATCACCCCCTTCAGGGCCAAGATCGATGATATAATCTGCCTCTTTGATGATCTCCATGTTGTGTTCAATGACAGCTACGGTGTTTCCCTGGTCTGCTAAACCCTGCAATACCGTAGCAAGTTTGGAAATATCAGCCAAGTGCAGACCGGTCGTGGGTTCATCCAGAACATAGAAAGTGCGTCCTCTTGAGGGTTTCACCAGTTCCTGGGCCAGCTTAATTCGCTGGGCCTCTCCGCCGGAGAGTGTGGGGCTGGGTTGTCCTAGACGCAGATAACCGAGGCCAATGTCACGGACCAGCTGGGCAGGCCGACGAATGGACGGCACAGCATCAAAGAAGCTTGCCGCCTCATCAAAAGTCAGGCCCAGGACCTCTGACATGTTCTTCCCCTTATAGGTAATATCCAGGGTCTCCCGACCAAACCTTCGTCCCTCACACCCCTCACAGTGCACATACACATCCGGCAGAAAGCTCATGGCAGCTTTCAGCGACCCGTGCCCCTTGCAAACCTCGCAGCGGCCTCCTGCCACGTTGAATGAAAAGCGTCCGGGCTGGTATCCTCGTACTCGGCTCTCTGGTGTCAAGGCGAACAGCCTCCGTATCTCTAACAGGAACCCCACGTATGAGGCAGGCACCGACCGTGGTGTGCGGCCAATCGGGCTGTGGTCTACCTCGAGTACACGATCCAGAGCCTTCCACCCCTCAATTCCCTGGCAGCGCCTACACGCCTGCGGTTTTTTTAGCAAAAAGTTCTGTACTCCCTTATACAGGGTCTCTTTCAGCAGGGTCGATTTCCCAGATCCCGAAACCCCGGTGACACAGATCAGAGTACCTAATGGAAACTCGACATCAATCCCTTTCAAGTTGTGCTCGACCGCCCCAAGGATCTTCAGGCGCGGGCACTCCTTGTAGGGCCTGAGTCGTGAGGTAATGCGATGCGGATGCCCGTCAAAGCAGGCACCGGTGACTGATGAGGGAACTTTCTCCAGATCAGCCAACTTGCCGCTCGCTACAACCTTTCCTCCTGCCTGTCCGGGTCCTGGTCCGAGGTCGATGATGTAGTCTGCTGCCCGGATCGTCTCCTCATCATGTTCTACGACGAGGATCGAGCTACCCCGCTCTCTGAGTTCCCTGAGAGCGTCAAGGAGCATTCCGTGGTCCCTGGCGTGAAGCCCGATCGTCGGCTCATCTAGAATATAACAGACGCCGGTGAGATTCGATCCCAACTGACCGGCCAGGCGAACCCGCTGGGCCTCACCACCGGAAAGCGTATCCCCACTCCGACTCAAAGCGAGGTAGGAGAGCCCGAGGCGGTGGAGCAAGGAAAGGCGTGCCAGGACCTCGGCGAGTATGGGTTCCGCGATGGGAGCTTGTTGTTGGGTAAAAGAGAACTGTTTGAGGATCCTGTGGAGGTCGCTGGCGGGCTGCTGCACAAGGTCCCAGATAGAATGGCCGTTGATTTTCACGGCCAGAGCCCCTTGTTTCAGGCGGCTTCCACTACACGCAGGACAGACTTTGTGCTCATCATCAAGGCCTTCGACCACCCCCAGCCCGTCGCACGCCGGGCATGCCCCGTGCTTGCTGTTAAAAGAAAAGAGTCGGGGATCCAGAGGTTGCACTCCTATGCCACAGGCAGGACAAATCCCATGCACACTGAAGATGTCTTCGTGCTTTTTCCCGTGTAACACCAAAAGGGTCCCGTCCCCTTCTTCTAGGGCTCTATTTATGACCTTCCCCAGCTCTTTGGCTGGCAGCCGTCCCACCACAAGTTCAATGGTGTGCTCGTGATATCGGCTCAAAGTCATATCTTTCGTCAGCTTGGTCATCGTTCCGTCGATCCGGGCCTGTCGATAACCCTTTTCCAACGCCTTGGCCAGCACATCCTTGTGAAAACCTTTGCGCCCGCTCACCTTGGGTGCCAGGAGTACAGCCCGTTTTTTCCCGTAGCGATTCCGAATTTGATTCACCACGGTCTCTCGGGTCTGAGCTGCTAACTTGCGGCCACATCCGGGACAGTGCTGGCTCCCAAGCTTGCTATATAGAAGCCGAAGGAAATGATAGATCTCGGTCAAAGTTGCCACAGTTGAGCGGCGGCTGGCATAGCTGATACGCTGTTCAATGGCTACCGTAGGTGGGAGTCCGGACACCACATCGATTTCCGGGCGTTCAAGGATCCTCACATATTGTCGCACATACGGGGCAAGGCTTTCCAGGTAACGCCGCTGACCCTCGGCAAACAAAATGTCAAAAGCAAGCGTGGATTTGCCGGAGCCGGAGACGCCCGTTAACACCACTAGCTGATTTCGCGGTATAGAAAGGCTCAAGTTCTTAAGGTTGTGTTCCCGAGCTCCCCGTATTTTAATTGCCTGTGGGGGTATGGAATCGACTGCATGCTCAGGTTCCCCTGTCTTCTTCGTCTCTTTACGCGTTCTCCTGGCCCTTAACCTCCCTTGGTGAGCCAGATACGCCTTCAAGAACCGTCCGGTATGAGATGAGCGGTGATTCGCCACCGCCTCGGGGGGCCCTGCCACAACCACATGACCTCCGTCTTCCCCTCCTTCTGGGCCCAGATCCACCACCCAGTCGGCCGTTTTAACCACGTCCATATTGTGTTCAATCACCAAGACAGTGTTCCCTTGACTGACGAGTCTCTGGAAGGCAGCAAGGAGTTTTCTTATGTCGTCAAAATGAAGCCCGGTCGTGGGCTCGTCAAAGATGAAGAGCTGCGGTTTTCCGTCGCACGTCTTCAGATATTGAGAAAGCTTGAGGCGCTGTGCCTCACCGCCCGAAAGCGTATTGATAGGCTGACCAAGCCGCATATAGCCAAGACCAACATCGGCCAGGGGCTGGAGCACAGCCTTGACTTTGGATTGGTCTTTAAAGAAGGAGAGGGCCTGATCCACCGTTAGGCAAAGGATGTCGTATATGTTCTTATCTCTGTACGAAACCTCCAATGTTTTCTCGTTGAAGCGCTTTCCGCCACAGTCGGGGCAGGTAATGAAGACATCAGATAGAAACTGCATCTCGACCTTTTCATGTCCTTCGCCGCGGCATGTCTCACAGCGGCCCCCTGCGACATTAAAGGAGAAATAGCCAGGCCCTAAACCCCGACGCCGAGCTTGAGGTGTGTCGGCAAACAGGCGCCGGATGGGATCTGCTGCCTTGGTATAGGTCAAGGGATTGGCCCTGGGCGTTCGTCCAATCGGTCGTTGGTCTACGAGAACCGCATCTACGATGTGTTCCAGACCCTTTATGGCCTTGTGACGTCCGGGTCGGCCCTGGGGGTCCCACTTGGCCCACTTGATCGCCTTGTAGAGAACCTCTTCGGCCAGCGTCGATTTGCCGGAACCGGATACCCCGGTCAGACAGACAAGAAGCCCAAGGGGAATGCGAACATCAATCTCTTGGAGGTTGTGCTCAGCAGCCCCTTCGATGGTCAGTTGGGCGTGCTTTAGGGGTTTTCGTCGCGTCTTCGGAATGGGGATGTGGAGATCCCCTCTCAGGTACTGCCCGGTTAGGGAGCCATTCACGGTGCTTGTGGGGCCAAAATACATGACCTCGCCCCCGCGCTCTCCAGCACTCGGCCCAAGGTCCAGCATGTAGTCGCTCCGGCTGATGATTTCAGGGTCATGTTCCACCACAACCAGCGTGTTTTGCAGGTGCCTGAGGCCCTTCATGATGCGGATAAGGCGGTGGTTATCTCGGGGATGCAGTCCGATACTCGGCTCATCCAGCACGTAGAGGGTGTTGACCAAGGAAGAGCCAAGGGCAGAAGCCAGCGCTACCCGCTGCACCTCCCCTCCGGAGAGTGTTCGGGACTGTCGATCCAGCGTAAGGTATCCCAGCCCGACATCTTTAAGGTACTTTAGCCGTCCCCGAATCTCGTTCAAGATGAGCCGGCTAGCTTCATCCTTGGATGCAACAGGAATGGTTTGAAAGAGACGCCCTGCCTCTTCAACGCCCAAGGCATAGACCTGTCCAATGTGAAGATCACCCACCCGATAGAGTAAGGCCTCCCCTCTGAATCGGGTACCGCTGCAATCCAGGCAAACCCTGTAGGTGCGGTAGCGCGAGAGAAAAACCCGCACATGCATCTTGTAGGTCTTGGATTCGAGCCACTGGAAGAATCCTCGGACTCCATAGTAGCTGGGTGTCCCTTCAATGATGGCATTCCTCTGGGCTTCCGCAAGGCGCTGAAAGGGGATGTCTGTGGGGATTTTCTTGCGCCGGCAAAACGCCATCAGGTCCTCAAACTCCATGCGGTGATCTTCCCAGTCGCCCCACGGCTTGATCGCCCCGTCCTCAACGGAGAGTGATGGGTCAGGGATGATGAGGTCAAGATCTATATCAATCGTCCGGCCAAAACCCCGGCAGGTTGGGCAAGCCCCAACAGGGCTGTTAAATGAAAAGAGACTGGGCGGAGGTTCCCTGTATTCGATTCTGCATGTGGCACATTCCAACGTGTTGCTGAAGGTAAGGTGCTGGTTCGGCCCGCCCGCCTCGCCTGAGCGAGAGCCTTGGCCAGAGGGTTCGACCCACAGATCGAGTCGGCCTCCCCCCCAACGGAACGCCTGTTCCAGGGAATCCACGATTCGTTTTCGATCTCGCGGTCGCAACGAGACCCGGTCAGCGACAACATGGAGCACGGGTATACGGCGGGCCGCCTTTGAGTCCTGCAAAGAGATGATTTCGCCGTCTGACAACAGGCGATCAAACCCCATTTGTACCAGTTCCCTGTGGATCTCGTCTAAAGACGTGTCGCCAGTAACAACGGGAAAGGTGATCACCAGCTTAGACCCGGAGCGGAAACCCTGTAGAACCTCCCATATATGGCCGGGCGTCTCCGGGTCGACGGGCTTGCCGCACCCCCTGCAATGAAGTTGTCCCAATCGTGCGTATAGCAGTTTTACGTAGTCGGTAAGCTCAGTCATGGTGCCCACGGTGGACCGCGATGTACGGACGGGATCCTTTCGATCAATGGCAATGGCCGGCGGGATTCCCTCAATGCGATCCACAGCCGGCCGGTCCATGCGGTCCATGAACTGCCGAGCGTATGGAGAAAAGGTCTCCACGTACCGGCGCTGGCCTTCGGCATAGAGGGTGTCAAAGGCGAGAGAAGACTTCCCCGAACCACTCACCCCAGTGACTACCGTGATACGGTTTAGGGGGATTTTCAGATTCAGGTTCTTGAGGTTATTTTGGCGGGCACCGATGATCTGGATACTTCGGTTCTTCATGCGTTACACTGCTCCAATGAGTAACGTAAAGACTATCACGAAAAGAGGGCATGGGGGAAGCACGAAAAATGGAGCTGAGACCGGAAGGAAAAAGGTCAGTCTTTTTATGTTATTCGGTTTTGAGGAGCGGTAAAAGGGACAAGATCAAGGCGGGACAAGCACAAGGATCGCCTATCTTCCTTATGTCATTCCCCTGCTGCGCTCTGATCGAGAAAAAGGAGCTTTTTGACGGGGTGGCTGAGAACTCTCACGATCGGCAGGGCCTCGTCACCTGTGAGCATCCGCTGGACTACCCGTCTCTTTTCTTCGCCAGTCATAATGATCACAACTTGCCGCGCCGCACAAATCGCACCTATGCTCAAGGTGATCCGGTCCCTCGGAGGGGCTGGGCTTATGGTTTGGAGAACCCACGACTCATTGTCATCCAGGTACCCGCTACCAGGAAAGAGGCTTGCCGTGTGCCCGTCAGTCCCCACACCAAGAAAGATAAGGTCAAACGTCGGCATGGGTGGGCGGAAAACCGATCGCAGGAGCCTTTCGTAGTCCACAGCTGCATGTTCACTCATGCTTTCTACAAAGCAGCGTTTTGACTGGGGCCAATCAAGGGGATCGAACAAGAGGCGTTGCACCATGCCCCAATTACTTTCCGGGCTGTCAAAGGGAACCATCCGCTCGTCCACCGGAAAGAGCTTGATGCGGACCGAGACGAGGGTGTCTTGCCAGACTTGGAGGATTTTCCGGTAAGTTGTGCCACCGGAGACTGCCACGGTGGCATCAGGAGAGAGGGCCTGGATGATCTGGGCTGTCCTTAAGCCGATTTCCTCTATGCTCTCTGCCCGAACAATTTCAAGGTCTGGAAACTGCAAGGAATTACCCGGTGTTTCTTTTAGAGAACATTCTTACGACAGGGCTGTTGTTACAGAACGAGTCTCTGGAATACCAGGGCAGCCGTGAGAACCAATCCTATGGCCAGGTGCGCCTGGATGGTCAGGGCTTGGGCCGGGATGATTGCATCATATGTCTGGTAGTGGCTGCTCAAGATCTTTATTGCCTTCCTTGCCAAGGGAATGGTCAAGATGACGGCAAGGCAGGGCCAGGCAGTGCTCTGGGTCAGGACCCAAAAGAGGACCACCGCGTAAGGGCCGAGCATGAGGAGGGAATATATATATCGGGAGCGATCGCGTCCTAAGCGGACGACACAGTTGAGCTTTCCCGCATCTCTGTCAGCCTCGTAGTCAGGAAACTGATTAATCCAGATGACCGCTGTGATTAGAAAGCCGAGAGGGATGCCGAGGGTGAAGGCTTGCCACGTGACCAGGCCGGTCATGACATAGTAAGTCCCCCACGTAATTAAAGGGCCAAAGGCCAAGAAGATGGTAATCTCTCCTAATCCTCGTGACATAAGACTGATGGGAGCTGCCGAATAAAGATACCCTGCTAGGAATCCCATCAAACCGATCACCACCACAAGGGGTCGCCCTGTGAGGGCCAGATAGATGCCAATGGCTGTGCC
Organism: Desulfobacteria bacterium; assembly: GCA_041547605.1. Classification (GTDB taxonomy): domain Bacteria; phylum Desulfobacterota; class Desulfobacteria; order Desulfobacterales. Next base: position 3,350 of record JBFEUB010000004.1, on the reverse strand, counting down.
GAGTACAAAGGAGCCCATAGCCATGCTCCATACGGTCTTAGCATCCACTAATTCGTCTTGGATCACACGGCTTCCGCCACTAAAGGGTGTTGGATGCAGGTTAATACGGTCGCTGCCGGGATCGTCGTAGTAGTCGTTAATTAAATTTGCCCCAAGGTGCAGGCACCCCACCCCGAGCAGCGTCAGAATGAGCCGCCAAACATCGAGATACCCATGCTGGAAACTCAGGGCGGCGGCCAAAATAACGGGGATGAGAGATCCTGTCAAAAAGGGAAGACGCATCGCTTTAACATAAATATTCATGGTGTACCTCGCTTTTGGTCTTAGAGAGTCTTTACGTGACTATCACAGATACCCGGGCATTTCAAGGGTTCGTGGCTTTGCCCTTGACACCAACATGCACTTTCGCATAAAAATGAACTGGTGCCCTTAGGGGCTTAGCAGGGAATCCCGTTAAAGTCGGGAGCGGGCCCGCCGCTGTCATCGAGGACGAAAACCGCAAGCATGCCACTGATCCGCGGAGCGGATTGGGAAGGCGCGGCTAGTAGGATGATTCGTAAGCCAGAAGACCTGCCATAAGAAAATCTGTTCCGCTTGCCTCGCGTGTTGGGTTTTGGAACAAAAGAGGGTTTGAGGATAAAAAAGGGACATCCCCGGATCAGTTTTCATCTGTTCGGGGATTTTTTTTGATCACTGGGTGTGGGCGACCATTTGCATGCTCAGGAGGAGAGGGTGAGATAGCTTCCAGTGTCACGGACGAGGCGGACATCGAAAATACCGCCGCATAAACCTGAGGTCATGTCCCTTGATGAACCGACAAGCTATATTGACACGCAACATAAGGCAAATATATGTTAGCTGATTGAGAGAATGAACAGGGATAAGGAAATCGCGATTGTATCAGTATGCCATGGTATAAACCTCGCCTCTTATTTCAGGGACCAGGTCATGATGATCAAGGGAGGCAAAATTCGCGGCATTGGGCCGCTAGGAGAAGTAATTACAGAACAGACACTTGGCTTTGTGTGGAGCTCGTGTCTTGGTAGATGAAGACCCCCTGACGGGAAAGGGAATTTTCGATTGTAAGGAACCGCACCGTTTTCTGATGCGCTCGCTTGTGCAGTTCCAAACGATGTTGCCAAACAGAATTTTTGCGGGAGTTTGACCGATGATGTTTGATTTATTTCAAAAAGGTGGCGTTGTCATGTATCCCCTCCTGGCGTGTTCACTGATTTCACTGACATTCATACTCGAAAGAAGCCTTTTCTGGATTCGGGAAAAGAGGCAGGTGGATGATTCGCTTGTTTATGACATTCTGGAGCTTGCGCGTTTTCGAGAATATGAGAAGATCAAAGCCAGGACGGAAGACGCAGTTGACTATGTCGTTAGGGTGCTTGTGTGTGGCTTGGTTCACAGAGAGTACTCCCTTTCCAAGGCGATGGAAATGGCTGCTATGGAGGAGATCAAGAAGATGAGAAGGTACCTCCCCGTTCTTGACACCATGATTACGGCGGCCCCGCTTTTGGGCATACTTGGGACGGTTATTGGGATCATACATTCCTTTGATATGCTGGGGCAGGCAGGCATCCAAGAACCACAGGCTGTGACCTCGGGTATAGCTCAGGCCCTGATTACCACGGCCACGGGCCTGCTGATAGCGATCTTTACACTTTTCCCGTACAACTATTTTATGTCAAAGGTAGAAAAAGCGGCTATCCGCATGGAAAAGTATGCCACGTCACTCGAAATTATTCACGATGGAAATCAGGAAAAATGAAACTCAAAATAGAGCGCAAGAACGCCCGCATTGAATTGATTCCGTTGGTGGATATTATATTTTTGCTCCTCGTGTTTTTCATATATTCTATGCTTTCCATGGCGGTTTACAGGGGAATTCCTGTCATGCTCCCACAGGCTGAAACGGTTGAGAGCGAAAAAGAGCAAGCCTTGTTCATCACGGTTGACAAAAAGGGGAATGTTTTTGTGGACAAGGCATTTATTGATAGAAATCAACTGCTCGGTCGCCTGAAGAGAGAGCAGACAGCTTTTCCCCAAAAAACAGCGATTATTTCAGCGGACGGGGGTGCGCCGTATAGGGCCTTTGTTGACGTCCTGGATAAAGTCAGGCTCGCAGGCTTCAAAAAGGTTTCCATGGAAGCGACACCAGAAAAGGCTCATGAGTGATGAATAGGAGTGTTCTCGTATCGGGGTTGCTTGCGGTTGCCATCCACGTACTCCTTTTTGCCCTGCCGTTGTCCAAGATAATGAAGGGAACCCGTGCGCCCATTCATGAACCGATTTCTGTATCTATCATCTATCCCGAAGAAGCTGTTGCGGCGGTGCCTCAAGTAGAGGTTTCTGTTGAGGCCCAGGCAAAGCCTCGTTCTGAGGCAAAGAGCCATGAGCTCGGAAGGTGGGCGGTCATTTCGAAGGACGAGCTGGCTTGCGAGAAGCCCCTTAGCGCAGATAGCACGACTGTAAAAAAAGATTCTCTTGAAGAGATTGCAAAACCTGAAGTTGCATTAAGCCGGGAGAATCAGGGGGATACTGCTAAAGAGAGCCCTGTTGACCGGGTGCAAGAAAATGGAAGCAAAGAGACTGACCGCAGCCTACCTGTCGAGACCGTATCAATCAGTTCGGCCGGGGAAAGACACCTGGCAACACCTCGGGTGGGGAAACCAGGACAAGACATCATTGTAGATGCCAGACCCAGGTATAAAGAAAACCCCTTGCCCCACTATCCCAAGTTTGCAAGGAGAAGAGGTTATGAGGGGAGAACGGTTCTTCGGGTGGAGGTTCTCGAAAGTGGGAAAGTTGGACGAATTGAGGTTGCTACTTCTTCAGGGTTTGAGGTGCTGGACAAGGCCGCTTTAGATTCGGTCAACGGCTGGATCTTTTTCCCTGGCACAAGAAATGGAAAGAAAACGAAACAGTGGGTTATGGTACCAGTTAGGTTCACTTTGAGATAGGGTGGCTATCGAGATTATATGATTGCGGGATCGTAGGCCTTGTTTCTTTCAGATGCCGGGTTTGTCACAGCCGCATCTTGGGCAGCACAATGTATGTCTCGCGGAACTGCAACTCTATAAGGGTCCACGTGGTGAACAAGGCACCATGGGCAGAAGACATGACCACAATCAACGCAGGTTTTAATGAATTCAGTTTCGCTGCCACAGGAAGGACATTCTATTTTATCTTTACCAGACACGAGATCCTACGGCCATTTTTGCCATCTTTTGTCTACCTTGAGAACTTCCCTGGCACGCCCTGTAATGGCTGCAGGCTTTGAGTAGATGGGGCCAAGATGTGAAACTCTTTATCTATAAACAATCCAAGCTACAAAAATTGCT
>JBFEUB010000003.1:0-43576 GCA_041547605.1 Desulfobacteria bacterium | reverse complement strand
CGGGGAAGGCATCGACACCAGCGGTGCGCTTGTCAGGAAAGGTTATGAGTCCCAGTTTGCATTTATTGTAGCTGAACCGGAGTTGGGGAGACGAACGATCTTTTGGCGAAGGCCCACGGGACCCCCACCAAGCCCGGATGAGATCGACTACTCGATTATCCGCCAAGCCAGAGTGTTGCTGACGGATGGACTCTTTCCTGAAGCCTCCATAGCTGCATGCAAGGCTGCAAGGGTCGCTGGAGTCCAGGTCGTTGTAGACGCGGGCTCGCTACGAGAGGGCATGCTTGAACTTGCTCGCTTGAGCGATTATTATCTGACTTCTGAAGCCTTTGCAAAAGCGCTTGTGGGAAATGACAAGGCTGTAGAAGCCTGTTATAAGCTGGCAGAATTCGGCCCGCGAGTTGTCGGGGTTACGCTGGGTGACAGAGGTTATGTGGCTCTAATAGACGGTCGGACTATCGAACGGCCTGCATACAAAGTGAAGGCCGTCGATACCACGGGTTGTGGCGATGTCTTTCATGCCGGTTTCATGTATGGGGTTGTTCAGGGGTGGAACGTTGAAAAGAGCCTCGACCTTGGCGCCTGGTCGGCCGCTATGGTTAGCCGAAAGCTGGGGGGACGAGCCGGCATCCCCACGCTTAAAGAACTCGTGCAAAAGGGCTATATAGAATAACGGGTTTAGCAGGATGCAGAGGTGAGTATGCAAAACAAGAGGTTTTCACAATCTCTGGTCCTTTTATTTTTCTTTCTGGTAACGTGGATTGTGGTCCTTGGGATCCGTGCGGGTGATGAGCCTGGTGACGTGATAAACGTTGAGGACTTTTCCAGTTTCAAGGTCGGCACCTTTCCGGAAGCATGGAAATCGCGGGGTGGGGACGCCTCAAAAGTTTACTGCGTCAAAGCAGATACGGAAACCTATCTTGAAGCAAAGGCCGTCAATTCAGGCATCAGCATAGCCAAGAAGCTTGAATACGACCTTGGGGCGTATCCTTTCCTTTCCTGGCAGTGGCGGGTCTCTGAACTCCCCAGGGGTGGGGATGAGAGATACAAGAAAACGGGTGACAGTGCAGCCGGCATATATGTGATCTTCCCGGGCCGTTTCAGACCAGACAACATAAAGTATGTGTGGAGCGCTTCTCTCCCAATAGGAACAACCACCGAGAGCCCATACAACAGCAAGACCAAGATCGTGGTTTTGCAAAACCAGTGTTCACCCATAGGGACTTGGGTATCCGAAAAGGTCAATGTCTATGAAGATTACAAGAGACTCTTTGGCAATGAGCCCGAGCATGTGCAGGCCATTGGGCTCATGTCTGACTCAGACAATACCGAGTCCGTTGCTCAGGCTGACTACAAAAAGATAAGCATCAGTAAGCAATAGCCGGAGGCATGTTGCTGAATATTGGTTGTATAGTGATTCTGAGTATTCAGAATAATGTCCCGTTGTCTCATTGCGAATATAGCTCTTATGGCTTCCGACGGAGTCTCTTTTTCACCATTATTGCATAGCGTTCTTAGCGAAGCGAAGCGTAAACATTAGAACGGTTTGAGCAGCGCAGGACGCGTTTTTGAAGGCCTTTGGGCTTGACACTTACGGGCCAGTCCAGTAGCTTTACAAAGGGACTCTGCAGGACGGGGAATAAGGGACGTGAAATGATGGCATCGTCTCAATAAAGGTATATTCCAGTGTCAGAAAAAACGCGCGTTAGCTCTGGAGTCAGCTTTTTGGATCGCCTTTTGGGAGGTCTTTTCATTGGGGACAATGTGGTCTGGCACGATGATTCTGGCAATCTGGCTTCAGCATTTTGTCTGAACTTTTTGGAGACTTCTTTGGCCCTACAAAAGCCGGTCATCTATATCAGCTTTGACCGCTCCCCTAAAAATCTTCTTGACAAATTAGGACCCCTGGCTGAAAGCCCTGACTTCACCATCCTTGACGGTTTTAGCTGTGGCAAGGGGGCCTGCAGCCCCGTTTTTATGAAATTCTATGAAGAGCCTGACCTGGAACCAGAGGTCTGCCAAGTCCAGCTGGTCGAGAGGCCCCGGGACATAGACCATTTCATGGGTGTCCTCTACGGTCTCCTGGAAACCATGCACAGCGATGTCCGCCTAATATTCGAAAGCCTGACTGGCATGCAGAAAATCTGGGGAGGCGAACAGGCCATTCTCAAGTTCTATTCACACTCCTGCCCCCGGCTCTATGAGCTGGATACGATTGCATATTGGATCATGGAAAAGTTGGCGCATTCGGAGGCACTCAGGGCCCAGATCAATCAGATTGCCCAGGTGGCCATCGACCTTTCCATAAAGAGGGGCACCACCGCACTGACGATCCTCAAGGCCGAAGATCGCGGCACAGAGGACATTGATGAACCTCATCGGTACTGGACCAAGGACCTCACGATCACTTTTGATATGGAAAAGCATGGCCATGGTCACGTGAACCTGGGCCTTCGTATCAAAGAACTGCGGATTAAGCGCGGCTTATCGCAGTCTGAACTGGCAAAACTGGTGGGGGTAACACCCAGCACCGTCTCCCAGGTCGAAGCAAACATTATCTACCCGTCTTTGCCAGCATTACTAAAGATGGCCGAAGTCCTTTCCGTTGACATCAGTTCTTTGTTTGAACAGTCCGTTGAGCTGGAAAAACGGATCATTTTCCCCGCGGCTGAAGCCGTAAGTGTCGGGTTCCCTGATTTACCCAAAGGTTCGGTGGACGGAAGCCTTTTAACCCCGCCAGATTTTCAGGCAAAGATGGAACCCTACATCATTGAAATAGAACCCAATCGCGACCTTCCAGCCCACTTCTTCGTCCATAAGGGGGAGGAGATGGGCTACCTCCTTTCCGGGAAACTCAAGATGTCTCTTCGTAAAGCCACCTATACCGTGCGGTCAGGGGATGTGATCTACCTGACCTCTGAGATGCCGAGTGAATGGAGAAATCCAGGTCCCAACGTGGCGAGATTACTGTGGATTAAGTCAAAATAGGATGAATAGACCGTGCCGGGTATGCGCGGTTTTTTTGTGTGTGATATATTTAGTTTGACTAAACTTCGTCGCCATGATATTAGTATTAGTCACTGTAAACGTTATAGGTTTTTGCCAACGCTTTTGCGGGAGGTGGACGGTATGGCTAGAAAAATTCCAAAAGATATCAGCGTCTTGGAGTTTGTATGTCAGGCTCCCCTTAGATTTTTCGAGCATTGTGCCCGATGCCCACGGTTCGGAGACGATTGTCCAGATCTGACACTGGGTAAAGAAGTTCTATCTGGTAGAAAGAGGATCGAATATAGATATCAACGGGGTAAAGACACCATTCCTGTCAGCGCCTTCAACTGTCTGGCCCCGTTATACTACTTTGAACGCAGCCGCAAGAAATGCGGCCATGCTGGCCGCTGCCGGGAAGAAGGACTCTTGCTGGCCTTATTGAATGGCAAGAAGACTCTGGATTATTCCCACAAGGAGGCCACTGAGCTTCCTCGGGTGCGGCGACTGCACAAAGTGGCCAGGAGAGTGCCAAGGCCCTCCCAAAAAGTGTCCGTGCCCTGAGCCATACAAGCTTGTTGCGTATTTACTCTCAGGCTTTCTGGTGTGTTTTGTTCAACAAGGGAGTCAGAAGCTTTTTTCTGCCTCCCTTGTTCTACGTTTGAGACCGCACTTGTTCCATCACCCGCTTCATCTCATCAACAAACTCGTGGTCTATCTCGCAATTATCGCACTGGTAGTTGTTGAAACAAGGTTCTAGCTGGAGATTTCCCATATTCATGGTTCGAATGCCAGGAGACCCCGGGTCGCCCACCATCTCAATACACCCCGTCGGACAGAGGTAGGTGCATGAGCCGCACCCGATACAGACATCTGAATCGGCGCCAAAGGGTGTGTCCACCTCTCGGTCGATACCGCGGCTGGCAAAGCTAATGGCGTTTACCCCGACTATCTCCTCACAGGCCCGCACACAAAGCCCACACAGGATGCAACGCTGATCTCCCCTTTTGCTCAGTCGAGATGTCTTGATCCCTACCTTTTCAGCCAGTTGTTGAATCTCCGGCACATCAGGACACCTCGATAGAAGGAGTTCCATAACCATCTTGCGGGTATTCTTGACTCTCTCACTAGCGGTAAAGACCACCAGCCCCCCCTCTGCAGGGTAGTTACATGAAGTGACTAGCTTGGAACGACCGTTGCTGCATAACTCAACCACGCAAAGACGACACGACCCGTAGGCCCTGATGGCCTCATGATAACACAGCGTTGGAATATGAATCCCCAACTCTTTGGCTATATCAAGTATCGGCGTATGACGCTGTACGTGGACAATCTGTCCATCAATCGTGAGTGTCACCATCATTTATATCTCAACAAGCCCTCAACACTGAAGCCTCCCCACCCTTCCGGACGGGCCTTGCGGGGAGCATGCCGGTCAAGGGATATCGGTTAGTCGACTTTCCAATTCGAACATGCGAAATTTCGGAATGGAAACTACATGACGACCACGGCCTCCTTTTTGCACAATGTGTAACATATGCCGCACCGGATGCACTTATCCACATCAATGGTATGGGGCTTCTTCTTTTCCCCTAAGACTGCCTCTTCGGGGCACTTGATGCGGCATAAGGTGCAACCATTACACAGGTCTTCGTCAATGAAGTATTCAAATAGATTGCGACACACGCCAGCCCGGCATTTTTTGTCAACTATGTGAGCCTCGTATTCATTCCGAAAATACCGAATCGTGCTGAGCACTGGGTTAGGTGCGGTACCGCCCAATGCGCACAACGAAGCATCGATCATAAAAGCAGAGAGGCTTTCCAGCAACGCGAGGTCTTCTTTTTCTCCGTCACCTTCACAGATATTTGACAGGATCTCGTGCATCTGCTTCAGCCCCTCCCGGCAGGGGACGCACTTCCCGCATGATTCATACATTAAGAAGTGTATGAAATACTTGGCCACATCCACCATGCATGTATTCTCGTCCATCACAATCATGCCGCCGGATCCCATCATCGCTCCCACTTTCTTAAGGCTGTCGAAGTCCACCGGCATATCTATCCTACTGGCAGGTATGCAGCCGCCCGATGGGCCACCGGTCTGAACTGCCTTGAAAGACTTATTCTTTCTAATCCCGCCGCCAATATCAAAGATGATCTCCCGAAGGGTAATGCCCATGGGGACTTCTACCAGGCCTGTATTTCTCACCTTGCCCACAACGGAGAATATCTTGGTTCCCGTGCTATTAGCAGTCCCCGTTTCAGCATACCATGCAGCACCCCGGTTAATGATTAAAGGCACGTTGGCCCAAGTCTCCACATTATTCAACGTGCTCGGCCTGTCCCACAAGCCGCTTTCCACAGTATGCACATACTTGGCTCTGGGCTCCCCCACTCTGCCTTCCAGGGAGTTCATCAGGGCTGTTGATTCCCCACACACAAACGCCCCGGCCCCTCTGACGATCTGAATTCTAAAGTTAAAACCCGTGCCCAAAATGTTTTCGCCCAACAGACCATACGAATCCGCCTGCTCAATAGCTATCCCTAAATGCTCCACTGCGATGGGATACTCATCCCGGACATAAATAAAGCCCTCATGCGCACCAATGGCATAGGCCCCGATGATCATCCCCTCAAGAATGCTGTGAGGGTCACCCTCCATGAGGCTGCGGTCCATAAAAGCCCCCGGGTCTCCTTCATCACCATTGGCAATCACATACTTGATGATTCCCGGCGCCTCCCGGCAAGATCTCCATTTTCTACCAGCAGGAAAACCGCCACCCCCGCGGCCACGCAACCCAGATGCCTCTATAGCTTCAATAACGTCCATTGGCTTCATAGTAGTCAGTACCTTGGTTAAGGCCCCATAGCCGCCCTCTGCAATGTAGTCGTCAATCTGAGTGGGATCAATTGTGCCAAGATGGGAAAACACATGTCGAACCTGTTTTCCGAAAAAGGGGATTTCTTTTTCCTTCTGGATCTTTTTCTTCGTTTCAGGATCGGTATATAGGAGACGCTTTAAGGGTTTTCCGTGCACGAGAGTTTCAGAAATAATTTCTGGTACGTTCTTAGGCTTCACTTTGTTATAAAAAATGTCCTCCGGTTCGATAGCCATGACCGGACCATTTTCACAGAATCCTCGGCAGCCCGTTTTCTTAACCTCAATTTTGTTTTCCAAGCCTTGCTTGGCAAGCTCGCTCTTAACGTCTTCAACGATGTTGAGAGCGCCACCAGCGCGACATCCTGTGGTGCAGCAAATCCGAACAACCCGCTTGTTGGGATCCCGCTCATTGACGAGGGCTTGACGATGGGTCTCCAAGTCTGAAGGTGTCTTAATCTTCTTCACCCGCGGCATCCTCTGCTTTTCCCGAATAATTCGATATGATTTTTTCAACCTTTGCTGGTGTCACCGCATCGTAATACTTGTCACCCACGACAGTGACCGGAGCCAAGGCACAGGTACCCACACAGTTGACGGTTTCCAACGAAAACATTTTGTCTCCAGTTGTCTCCCCCTCACGAATATCAAGGGCCCGTCGAATCTGTTCCAGATTCTGCAACGCACCATTGAGATGGCAGGCTGTTCCAAGACAGACCTTCACAATGTGTTTACCTCTAGGCTCCAAGCTAAAGGACTTATAAAAGGTAGTGATGTAATAAATCCTTGAAAGTGGGACCTCTAACCTCTTGCCAATATATTGAAGCGTCTCCTGGGGCAGGTAATTCTCCAAACGCTGGACATCCTGCAACATGCTTATCAGGGCTTCATGCCTGTGTCCATATCTGTCTAATATCTCATCAACCCGTTCAAAACCCATTCCTGTTATCTCCGAATGATTGAAATTTAGACCCGAATGTCCAAGGATCAGGTTATATGGTCTTTCAATAACTCAATAGACAGACGGCTTCGTAAAAAGTTCATATACAAGGCGTGCGACCCTTGAGGAGTGAGGCGTACTAATAAGTACGTCGCAATGACGAAAGATGAAGCACAACGCCGTAGATGGACTTTTTACGGAGTCGTCTTGGTGTGTTTCCTCCAACACGGCATCGTATGAGATCCACAGAATCCTTCTTTTACTTTTCCGAACAGGGTCCGGCGACACAAATCCTGCAAGTAGGGATGCAATGCCTCCAGTCTGTTCAAAAAATCTTCGTCCACATGGCCTTCCTCTAAAGCCAGGTCTCTCAGCTCAGTAGCTACCCGGCTAAACCTTATCTTTTGGGGACATACAAAAAAGCATGCGTTACACAAACAACAGAACCAGATCAGATCAGAGGAGAGCACCTCTCTACGCATGCCCAGCAAAATCATGTGAATCATGCGTCTGGGATCAAAGTCTTCAATCACCTCATGTACAGGACACACCGCCGTACAAGACCCGCAGGTATAGCATGGCTTGATCTCTTCCAAACCGATCTTCTCAGCAACTTCATCCCTGAAGTGCTGGTCTAATTGGTCAAAAATGATATCTTCTGCTTTGTCACTTGTCATTCTGCTTACTCCGCTTCCTGTCCTTTGTCATGCGTCATTAATTGAATGGTTGAGTAAATAAATGCTTCCATTGTGTTCGACCGCTCAACGACTCAACCACTTAACCATTCGTACTCAACCACTCAACCAATTGCTAATAACCAACAAGCCTGTTCGACTCCACGAGCCCCTTCTTTTCAAGCTTCTTAAAGCAGGCGACCACATCGTCCGGAGAGACCTCCAAAAGCCCTGCCAATTCATCCACCCTGCGGGGACTGTCCTGCAAATAGAGAAGCAATCCGTTGGTAGCCAGCTCATCTGAAAGGGCCCTATCCATTTCTGCATGCAGCTTATGATCAGACGGAATTTCACGGTAGGCCCCCTCATGCTTCCTGTACTTGGCCTGCCTTGCAAAGACCATTCGCAGCCGCTTACCCTCAAGAGCCATCTTGGCGGCCTTTAACTTAATCCTGAGATGATGCGCGTCCAGCCCTTCACTCGTTCCGAGCGAGCCAAGATCTCTGATACGCCCGGTAAATTCTGTGATGACGTTGACAAAACGTGGCGCCTCGGCTGCAGAAACCCACTCCAGGGATAATCTATCCGGATTGACCTTAAGATCATCAAGGATACGCCTGACCAGATGGAACTTGTTGATGGCTTCGTAATTACCGTCCCGGTAATGACACTCGCCCAGGTGTCAGCCACCAACAAAGACGCCGTCAGCCCCGTTGACAAACCCATCCACTAGAAACACAGCGTCTATCCTTCCCGTGCACATCACCCGGATGACACGGACATGGGGCGGATACTGAAAACGCGACACCCCGGCTGCATCAGCTGCCGCATAGCAGCACCAGTGGCATAAGAAACCGAGAATTCGGGGCTCAAATGATTTTGGCACGATCCCTTTCCTTCTACTCGTAATCTTCCCTTCATTGAGGAGGGGGTTTTTCGAACAAGCCGTGATACCGTAAACTTGGCAAGGTCCTTCAATCAAGCTTTTTGAATATTATCACGGCTTATGAAAAAAATTTCCTCCTCAATGCCTAACTTCCTTCCCCAAAAGCCCTAATCTGCTCCTCAATCTGCTCATCCGTGAAGCGGCCCATGGCAATGGACCTGGTTGGACAATAAGAGGCACACACACCGCATCCCTTGCAGGCTGCTGCAACAATTGCGGCTTTTTTCAGCTTGCCCACCTTCGTCATTTGGATGGCACTATATGGACACAAATAGGCACAGATACCGCATCCCATGCAGGTGTCCATGTCGCACGAGGCAATGATCGGTTCTGCCATCACATAGCCCTTGGCCAACAAAATGGCAGCTTTGGCTGCAGCAGCCTTGGCCTGGGCGATGCACTCATTGATGGGCTTGGGAAACTGCGCTTTGCCGCAAAGATAGATACCATCCACATAAGAATCCACGGGTTTCAATTGTGCATGAGATTCTAAGAAAAACTGATCGGAGGATAGCGGTACCTTCAGCTTTTCAACGAAGTCCCTGTTGTCATATGGAACCATGGCCGTGCTTAAAGCCAAGAGATCAGCATGAATGATCACATTCTGCTTCACTATCGGGTCCTTAACTGTCACGCGCACCTTGCCCTCAACATTCTCTGCCTTGGGCTTTTTATCCGGGCTGTAGCGGATAAAAACAATGCCTTGATCCCTGGCAAGACTGTAGTAATCCTCACTAAAGCCGTAACTCATCACATCGCGATACAAGATGCTTACATTGGCTTCAGGGTTAAGTTCTTTAATCTTCAAGGCATTCTTGATCGCCTGGTTGCAACAAATCGCACTGCAATAGGTATGGGTCTCGTCCCTTGAGCTCACACACTGGATCATGACGACCTGTTTAAGGTCTTTCGGATCGACCTTCCCAAGGGCTAGCCCTTCTTCCAATACTTGCTGAAGCACCACGTTTTTATGCCGGCCATACAGATACGCGTCGGGTTCATAGGCCGTGGCCCCTGTGGCCACAATGATGGCTCCGTGTTCGATTTCTTCTGTCTTTACTCCTGTTCCGCTCCCGAAAGACAGGACGGTCTTGAAGTTGCCAACAAAGCCTGCAACCTCTTGAATGGCGGTCTTCGTGAAGAGATGAATCTTATCGTTTGATTCCACTTGCTCAATAAGTCGCTTAAGGTGTTCTTGGGGATCCGGCCCCTCCAACGTAAAATAGGTGTGCCGGAGATTGCCTCCAAGATCACTGCTACGTTCCACCAAGTAACATTCAAAGCCCTGCCGGGCTAAGCTGAGGGCCGCGGTCATACCCGAGAGTCCGCCACCGATGACAAGACACTTCGGAATGACCTCAATAGTTGTCTCTGGAAGCGGCTGAATCTGTCTCGCCTTGGCAACAGCCATCCGGACAAGTTCCTTGGCCTTTTCCGTGGCTGCCTCCCGCTCATGCATATGCACCCATGAGCATTGATCCCGAATATTAACCATCTCAACAAGACATTTGTTGAGGCCCGCTTCTCTCAGGGTGTCTTGAAAAAGCACCTCATGCGTTCTGGGCGTGCAGGCGGCCACCACCACACGATTCAAACCCTTCTCAGCTATGGTTTTTGCAATCAAAGCCTGGGTATCCGAAGAACAAGAGTAGAGGTTACGTTCCACCATCGCCACATCAGGCAAGCTCTCTGCGTATTTGATCACTGCTTCTACATCCACCACCCCGGCAATATTCTTGCCGCAGTGGCATACAAACACCCCAATTTTCGATGGTGCGTCAGCGTCTGTGCGCTCCTCAGGGTACGTCTTCTCTCTGACCAGCGTTCCACGGACCGCAGCCAACAGCTCGGCTGCCGAGGCGGCAGCACCACCAGCCTGGATCACGCTGTCGGGAATCGATTTGGGTCCTTGAAACGCACCGGCGACAAAGATGCCTTCTCTGGTGCTATCAAGTGGTCGAAACAGGCCCGTCTCGCAAAAATTGTACTGGTTCAGTCCGATCTCTGCTGCCAAGGCGAGGTTACTGCTGCCCGCAGGAGCCTCAAGCCCGTGGGCCAGCACCACCAAGTTAAAGGTGTCTTTCCTCAGGCCCCCATCTTCTGTCACGTACTTTAAGGTGAGATCATTGGTTCGGGGGTCCTCTCTAATCTCAGAGACCCTGCTACGCACAAACTTCACACCCGCTGCTTTCGCACGCTGATAAAACTTCTCAAAATCCTTGCCGTACGTGCGAATGTCCATGAAAAATATCGTGATGTCTAAATCAGGCTCATGTTCTAACGCCACGATTGCATCCTTGATCGCATACTTACAACAAACCGAGGAACAGTAAGGATTGCCGCAAGCCTTGTCCCGGCTGCCTACACATAAGACAATCGCTATCTTCTCGGGTTTATTTCGGTCCGAGGGCCTCTGGATCTTTCCCATGGACGGCCCAGACGCACAGCAGATCCGCTCAAACTCTAAACCAGTAACTACATTGAGACAATCCGCATACCCATAGGCAGGCAACCGCCCAGGATCAAACCTTGAGAAGCCGGGAGCCAGGATCAGCCCCCCCACTTCATAGGTTATTATCTCGGGCTTCTGGTCAAGATTGATGGCTTTGGCCTCACAAGTTCGGGTACACTGCTTGCATTCTTGCCTATTCAGAAAAAGGCAATGGTATGGGTCGACCACATAGGCCGATGGAGCCGCCTGTGTGTAAGGGATGTAGATCGCTCTGCGATGAGCCATGTTTTCGTCATAGGGATCAGGAACCAGAACGGGGCAATAGGTGGCGCAAATCCCGCAGGCCGTGCATTTTGTTTCATCCACGTAGCGGGGTTGTTTCAGCACTGTCACCTTAAAGTTTCCGGCAGACCCCGAAACTTCCCTCAAAGTCGCATTGGTTAGAATTTCGATGTTGGGATGCCTGGCAGACTCAACGAGTCTGGGGGCTAAGATTCAGATCGAACAGTCATTGGTAGGAAAGGTCTTGTCGAGAGCTGCCATCACGCCACCTATGGCCGCAGATGCCTCGACCAAATACACTCGGAAACCAGCATCAGCCAGATCCATAGACGCCTGGATGCCGGCAATGCCACCGCCTAATACCATGAGGGCACCGATGATGTTGTGACTATCCTTGTTATGCTTCATATCATGAGAATTGAGGGATTATGGAATTGAGGGATTGAGGGACTAATTCCCAAATTTTCCAATTTCCAAATAGCTAATCCTCCACCAACTCCAGGGCTCCGGAATTGCACCAGCGAACGCAGGAAGGGTTAGGGGGAATACCGCAGAAATCGCACTTAAGGGGAAAGCCGGTCTCAGCCTCTAAAAAAAAGGATTTCTGTGGGCACGTAGCCCGGCAGAGCACACACATATCGTATGTCTGATCACCCGCCTTTATGGTAAGCTTCGATGTGCAAGCCGCGTCCACAAAGGGACCGGCAATCACGGGAAAGAAGGTGTTCCCCTCCCGAAAAACCCTGATTCGGGCTCTTCGAGGATTGGCAATACCCGTTACATGATTCAGAGAACAAGCGACCTCACAATGCCTACAGCCGGTGCATTTGTTGTGATCAATTACTATTTTCGGCATATGCCTCTCTCGCAGTTTCGAAGTCGATTAGTTGATTAGTCGACTAGTTAAGTGGTTGGGCTGAAAACGACTTAACCACTCAACCCCTTCTTAAAGATCACAGCTCCAAGGCCTCCAATCTGTCGGCCTTGGGCGCACCTTTCTCGCTCCAGCCTCGAATCTCATAGTACTTGGGAAGCATCTCGTCCACCTTGCTAATCTGCCCCTGAGCCGGCCCATCTGAAATCGGTTCTTTGAAAAATCTGTTGGGCAATGTGTCGTGCGAATTGTGAAATCCGGCTCCCATGTTAAACAGTCTTTCCTGGTTCCAGATTCGTTCTCCGATCCCCAAGAGATCATCTGCACGGTGGTCAGTGCCCAGACCACTATTGATCATGGGAACGAGATTATTGAACTTGAGCCCCAGCAGCGGCCAGTTGCAAAGCCCCAGCGAATCCATGATCGCCGCCATATCCTGGTATCGCTTAACCAGTTCAGGTTTGCCCTCGGTGCTCCAGGGATCCAGTTCCTCGTGGACATTCAACACCTCTTCGATGAAGGTGTAGGCGTACAGATGATGGGGCCCGTAATTACAGGTAGCAAAATGCAAACCCATGCCCTGAATAGCTCTCGGATCAAAGGGAGCCATAGGCATCCCCTTAACGCCCATAAAACACTCGGGTTGACCGTATTCCTCGGCCAAGGCCCGCGCCCCTTTTCCAATTCTCTCGGCGTAACCTTTTTTTGTGGCCATGAGCGTCAGGGCCTGAAGAAGGTCCTCTCCCTGCCCAAACCGCAGTGCAAGCTTTAAGTTGTCCTGGGAAGCGATCCCCTTTTCCATCAACTCCATACCCGTAGCCACGGTGCCAGCCGCGGCAATTGGATCGAGTCCCATCTCGGCGCAGATAATATTCGCCATACCAATGATGCTCAGGTCTTTAATCCCACAGTTAAGCCCAAGAGCGCCAATAGCCCAGTAAGTTGGCGCCATGCCCCTGCCTTTAAAGAGGGGATTATTCACATCCGTCTTCTTGAGACAGGCAATAGGGCAAGCAAAACACCCGCTGCTCCTAAAAGCAAAGGCATTCGACAGGGCCTCGGTCCCAATTTCTCTTAATTCCGTAAAAGGGGCACCCAGAAAATTCTTCTGAGGCAGTATCCCCTTCTGATAACAGAGATCCACAAAAAAGGCGGATCCCCACGCGGACATGGAATGAGAAGTGAGTGGGGCGCTGTTCAATTTATTGATCAGGTTCGTAACGACCCGTACAAACCGATCGCTGTCTGCAACTGACAACGAACGGCTCCCCCTGACGGCGATGGCCTTGAGATTCTTGGATCCCATGACAGCGCCAATGCCCGCACCCCCAACGGATAAGAATCCGTCATTAATGATGTTCGCCAAAGGGACTAATTTCTCGCCTGCTGGGCCGATAGAGACCAGGTATGTCTCCCGGGCCGCCCAATCGTCGGTGAGATTTTTCTTAAAGATTTCCTCTGATTCTGACGTAGTGCGGCCCCAATATTGAAGCCCCGGCTGGATACTCACCTTATCGTCCAGGATAGACAGGACGACCGGTGATGCCGCCCTCCCTTCAACGATGATCATGTCGAATCCGGCGAACTTCAGTTCTGCCCCAAAGTGCCCCCGCATCTTTGCACAACCAATGGTTCCGGACAGGGCGCTCTTTGTGATCACATTGCAAGAGGCCCCAGTGACGGCACCCGTGCCGACAAGGGGACCCGAGACAAAAACCAATTTGTTCTCTGGCCCCAAGGGGTCCGTTTTAGGGCCGACCTCATCTGAGTACATCTTGACCCCAAGACCCCGTCCGCCTACAAATCGGGTCAGCAACTCGGGTGAAATTACTTCAACCGAGTGCTTCTCATCGGACAGGTTGACCCGAAGGCAACGACCGGTATATCCGTACATAAGAAAACCCCAAGACGTTCAGGGTTAGGACACTATACAACAAATTGAAATGATGCTTCTTGTTGCCACCTTGCCTATACTGCGCAGATGGAGTGATGGAGCACTAGAGTATTGCATCCATAAAGTGACAGCATGATTCATGTAGTTCTTAAAGCCTACCACGCCAACACTCCATTAATCCAGTCAGATACTACGCAGCACCCTTCAGCCACTCTACAGTCTTGTCTTTCAAAGCCTGATCATACCCAAAGGTCACGCATGCCGTGCGACAACACCCGCAGCCAATACATTTTTCGGTCTCCACATATATGGAACCTTGCTGGTCTATGATTGCATCCACAGCGCAAACAGGCTCAGCATAACATGACTTGCAGTTGTGTTTACAGATAATGTTCAACATAACTATTACCTCCTTAGGTTTATCGCGTTCATTCGAGAGCAGCGTTCATTGGGTTGGGACCTTCCAAATCTCCACACTGGCCAAGAACCCGCTAGCCCAAAATCTTTTCAACCTCCTCAGCATCACTCTCCATGACGTAGGCAATACCAGAGACCTCTGCTGCATCCCGGGTAAGGGCAACAAGGTCATCACGGTCGATGTACTGAAGCGCAAACTTTCGGGCTCCTGCCATGAGCTGTTGCAAACCTTGTTTCAGTCTGTCAATGTAGGAATACATACCAATGGCTCCCGCCGGGAGCTTGGCAAAATCATCGCCGAACCGTTCTTTGAGTTGGGCTGCCACAGCAAAAAGCTTGAGGTATCCATCGCTCGGGTCTTCCCCTTCATCTTCCATCTTCTGTGCCATCAATTTACCATGGGTCTTGCCCACCATGGCGGCGGTCAACATGGCCCTTCCTAGACAAATGGCTTTCACGTGAGGAGCGCCTAGCGCGATGGCCTTAAATATATGGTCTTCCAGGGAGAGCCCCCCTGCAATGGCAATGGGTGGAATATAGGCCCCTTTGGCCCTCATTTTCTCACACATCTGATAGGCCAGAGACTCTAGTTGCACCGTAGGAATGCCCCATTCGTTCATCATCCGCCAGGGGCTCATCCCAGTGCCTCCGCCAGCCCCATCTATGGTCAACAGATCAATCTTTGAATCAGAAGAATACTTAATGGCGCGGGCCAGGTCAGCAGGCCGATATGCCCCGGTCTTCAAAGTAACGTACTTTGCCCCAACGCTGCGGAGGCGCTCCACTTCCTTATGGAAGGCATCCTCATCAACCATCCCGAGACGGGAATGGCGCTCAAACTCGGTAATGCCCCCTGCCTTGAAAGCCTTCTGGGCAGCAGGATTGGTAGGGTCCGGAAGCACAATGTAGCCCCGTTCCTTCAGCTGAAGGGCCCGCTCTATGGACGGGAGCTTCACCTCGCCTCCAATGTCTTTTGCACCCTGTCCCCACTTCAGTTCAAAGATTTCTATGCCCAGCTTTTCAATCACATATTCCGGCACGCCTAACTTGGTATCTTCAACATTGGCCTGGACGATGATCCCTCCCGTGCCATTATACCATTCCCTGAACGCATGGACCCTGCGCTCCATCTCGGGGGACCGCAAAATTTTTCCATTACTAAACTCAGCCTGGGGGTCCATGCCGCAGATATTTTCTCCGGCTACTACGATGACCCCGGATATGGCAGCACCGACAGCCACATCTGTCCAGTTGATCCGGGCAATGTCGGTTGATCCCACGGCGCCCGTGAACACCGGAAAATCAAGTTTGATGCTTCCATCAGCACCGAGTGCCGTGGTGGTATCCACAACCGGAAAGGTCGCTTTGTCAGGATCGGCCTCAACGCCCACGGACCCGACGGCAGTCCCCTGGATATTCAAATGGGAAAAGTCAACAGGATAATCCTTTTCAGAGCCAGCTGTAATCTTTCCAAATGGGATGGGATAGATGACCTCTCTCCCCCTGAGGGCGGATCGCCCGATCTCACACGGCCCCTCACAACCATCCAAACATGTGACACAGATGCCGGAGATCGGCGCAGGTGCTACCCTAGTAGTCGTTAAGGTGGCTGCACTGCGATTTGGTTTACTAAATGACATGGCCTATTCCTCCTTAATTCCTGTTTTTGACAAAAAAAAGCCCAACTACCCATGTGGGTCAGTTGGACCTCAGTGTCGTCGTTTGAGAGTCACACCATTGTAACCCTGAAACCACTCATATTTTATTAATAAAGCTCACACCTGTCAACAGCTTTTGTGCTTCGGGCCCTGTGATACCCCACGAGATTTTAAGTGTTGCTTACATATCGTCGGTCAATATTATTGCCTCTGAAATTTCCTTCATGGACTTGCGCACATCCATACTTCGTCGTTGAATCCACCGATATGCGTCCGCCCCCGACAACCCCCGACGCGTCATCAACAAATCTTTTGCCCTCTCGATAAGCTTTCTTGCCTCCAACTCCTCTTGAATCACTCTGGTTTTTACCATCAGCTCTGTATTTTCAATGGCCACGGCTGCTGCATTGGCCACGGTGGTCAACACATTCTTCTCGGTTTCTGTAAACTCATGAGGTTCGGATGTGTAGCAGTTGATCACGCCAACGACCCTGTCTTTGACCACCATCGGAACGCTCAGCATTGAAACCAGTCCCTCATTCCTGGCTAGTTCCTTCTCCTTGTAATCGGGTTCATCTAAAACATTCAACACGGACCTGGCCTCTTGGGTCAGGGCCACCTGCCCTGCAATGCCCTCCCCAATTTTCAGAGACCGTTCCTTCAGATAGTCTTCGCTAATGCTCTGGGTTGCCCGAAGCTGTAAGGCATTTTCGTTTTCATCCAAGAGCCAAAGAGAGCAAATCTTGGAACGCATGGTCTTAGCCGTCACCGTAACCACAAGTCGCAGAACGTCCTCTATGTAACGCTCTGAGGTAATCGCCTTGCTGATTCGGGTGAGGGCTTCGATATGTCTTTCAGAAGCCTCGATATCTGGCATAATATTAAATATATTGGTGTCCGACCGCACTGTCAAGGGTTAAGCGACTGGGCCTGATAGGCAATGTATCAGTAAGTCGATGAAGCCCGCTGGGGCAGCGGTTCGATCGGTCGTCTGTCCATGGCGTATCAATCGCTTTGGCGCAAGGCCTTATCTGTTTTTAGATGCCACACATAGAGCCAAGTGACGGGCGAGAGCCTTTATCCAGGAGGGTGATGTGACATGAATGTCTGGCCAGATTTATTGGGTTTCTGTGGGGTCAAGACCATCAAAGCACTTCAGGCAGAGTTCTTGTTTCGGGATGCCTAAAGCTGAAACAAAGGCATCGAGGCTGTTGTATTTGACAGAGTCTGCACCGATCTTTTCGGAAATCAATGCTTCCAACTTCCTCAGCTTTTTCATAGAAGTGATATTGCCTGTTTTGAAATGCCGCCTGGCTGCCAACTCTTCATAAGTGCGGGTGGATATGCCGAAATCACAGGGATACATGAGGGGAGGACAGGCAATTCGCACATGCACCTCTTGAGCACCAGCCTCTTTGAGATCCCGCACCTTGTATAGGATCTGGGTGCCTCGGACGATCGAGTCATCGCAAAGGACAACACGCTGGCCTCTCACAGCATGCTGCAATACAGAGAGCTTTCGTTTCGCCATCTTTTCCCGGGCAGCTTGGTTTGACTGCGTATAGCTCCGGTCTGCATACCGGTTGTAAAGGAACACCTCCTGGTAGCTAATCTTGGATCGCTTGTGGTATCCGAGTGCATGCCCGATCCCAGACATTGGCACGGCCGCTACAATGTCTACCTCGAGGTCTCCTTCATCTATATCCCGTTGTGCCAAGCTCCCACCCAATCGGTTCCGAGCTTCCTGAACATAGACTCCATTAATAATTGAATCGAGGCTTGCCGTGTAGGCCCATTCAAATGCGCAATGGGCCCTACGGGGCGAATCAAGCTGTGCAAGAGTTTGAAACCCCTTATCGTTCACCAGCAGGATTTCCCCCGGCCGAACATCTCGAATGAATTCCATCTCCAAATTCTGAATAGCGCGAGACTCGGATGCAATAACATACTTGCCGAGACCCTGACCCAAAACGAGCGGTCGAAATGCGAAGATATCTCTGGCAGCATAAATGCCGTCCCTCGTCAAAACCACGAGGGAATAGGCCCCTCTAATGATCTTAGAGAGGGCGCGGATGCCCGCTACAACATCCCTTTCCTCCATAATAATCTTAGAAATTATTTCGACATTGTAACCATCATAGAAGGCCCTACCCCGATTCTTCATTTCTTCGATCAGCTCATGAGCATTGACAATGTTGCCGCCAAATGCCACGGCAATCTCACCCAATCGGGACCGCCACCTCACTGGCTGCCGTTCCCGCAGACTCACATGGCCTATGCCCCAAGTCCCCTTTAAGTAATCCAATTCTTGGTCCCTGAACGTATTGGCTGCTTTTCCGTAATGCGTTACTATGCGAATACCCTTATCAAAGGTGGCAATCCCACAGTACTCCTGCCCCCGGTGCTGAAGAAAATCGATTCCCTGAAATATATCCTGCACACATTCGGTTTCTGAATACAAACCGAACACACCGCAGTTGTCTTGCAATGACTTCATACGCCTATTCCCCTTTGACTACGATTCCTTCTACTTGATATCAGCATGGTAGCTCTGAAGGGACTTTACTTGACCGTGACCCTGCCGGTAAGCTGCAATCCCCTTGGCCGCTGCAACGGCCGCAGCCGGCGTGGTAATATAGGGTACCTTATACTTAATCGCTGCTTTGCGGATATAAGAATCATCGTGTTTACTGAGTTTGCCGCTGGGCGTATTGATGATTAGGTGAATTTCTTTGTTCATTATCCCGTCAACAATATTGGGCCGACCTTCGTGTAACTTCCGGATGGCCTCGGATTCAATGCCGTGGTCAGCCAGGAACCTCTGCGTCCCCTCAGTGGCCTTGATGTGAAAGCCGAGTTTGTGAAACTGCCCCGCCGCGTCCAGAACAGCCTCCCTGTCTCTCAGAGATACTGTGATGAGCACGGTCCCGTTAGAAGGAAGATACTGCTGTGCGGCCTCCTGGGCCTTGTAAAAGGCCAATCCAAAGGAATCGGCTAGTCCCAAAACTTCTCCCGTGGACCGCATCTCCGGCCCCAGGAGCGGATCGACCTCTGGAAACATGTGAAATGGAAAGACCGCCTCCTTCACGCCAAAGTATGGGATGGATTTAGGCTCAATATTAAGATCGGAGAGCCTTTTGCCGAGCATGAGTTGCGTAGCAATTCGAGCCATCTGAATGTTGCACACCTTTGATACGAGAGGCACAGTTCGAGATGCGCGAGGGTTGGCCTCAAGGATGTAAACCATATCGTTGGCTATAGCGTACTGGATATTCATCAGACCGATGACGTTGAGTTCCACTGCAATTTTTTTGGTATATTCGTAAATGGTATCGAGGTGTCTGACGGGAATGCTGATGGGAGGAATCACGCAAGCAGAGTCGCCGGAATGCACGCCGGCAAGTTCTATATGTTCCATGACCGCGGGCACGAAAGCATCTGTGCCATCCGCGATGGCGTCTGCCTCTGCCTCAATCGCATTTTCCAGGAATTTGTCGATCAATATAGGCCGCTCTGGCGTCACATCAACGGCCGCAGCCACATAGTGCTTAAGCATCTCTTCGTCATGGACCACCTCCATGGCACGTCCACCAAGGACATACGACGGTCTTACCATGAGGGGATAGCCAATCCTTTCGGCTACATCAAGGGCTTCTTCCAGAGTGCTCGCCATGCCGGATTCAGGCTGGGGAATCCCCAGCTTTCGCATCATTTGGCGGAAGCGGTCGCGATCCTCAGCCAGATCTATGGTCTCCGGTGATGTCCCGATGATTCGGACACCAGTCCCGGCTAGCTCATTGGCTATATTCAAAGGAGTCTGCCCTCCAAACTGAACAATCACGCCTTCCGGCTTTTCCTTTCCGTAGATGCTCAACACGTCCTCTACAGTAAGTGGCTCAAAATATAGCTTATCGGAGGTGTCATAATCGGTTGAGACAGTCTCGGGGTTACAGTTGACCATGATCGACTCGAACCCCTCATCACGTATGGCGAAGGCCGCATGAACACAACAGTAATCGAACTCGATCCCCTGGCCGATACGGTTGGGCCCACCCCCCAGAACCATGATCTTGCGCCTTTTGCTACTGGTCACCTTGTCAGGAGCATTATATGTAGAAAAATAGTACGCCGCATTTTCCACCCCGCTCACCGGCACAGGCTCCCAACCCTCGACTACGCTTATAGAGGTTCGCCGTTCCCTAATATCCTTTTCCGGAATGTCAAGGATCTCAGAAAGGTACCGGTCTGAAAATCCGTCCTTCTTGGCCCGCCCCAGCAGGTCGTCTGGCACAATATTGCCCTTGTATTTTAGGATCTCTTCCTCCAACCCAACAAGCTCCTTCATTTGCTCGATGAACCACGGCTTGATATAGGTCTTCTCATAAAGCGCTTCAACGCTGACACCCTTTCGCAAAGCCTCGTACATGATAAACTGCCGCTCGCTTGAGGGTTCAGCTAGCAGATCCATGAGTTCGTCCTGGGATCTCTCGTAAAAATCTTTGGCAAAGCCAAGCCCATGGCGACTGTTTTCCAGGGATCGAATCGACTTCTGGAAAGCCTCTTTATAAGTCTTCCCGATGCTCATGACTTCGCCAACAGCCCGCATCTGGGTGCCGAGCTTGTCCTCGGCGTCTTCAAACTTTTCAAGGGCCCACCGGGCAAACTTGACCACAACATAGTCCCCCCACGGTGTATATTTCTCCAGCGTACCTTCCCGCCAGTAGGGGATTTCGTCCAAGGTCATCCCCCCTGCCAACATCGCGGAGATAAAGGCAATGGGAAAACCTGTAGCCTTTGACGCAAGAGCAGAAGAACGCGAGGTTCTCGGGTTGATCTCGATCACTACGACCCGACCCGTCTTTGGATCGTGCGCGAACTGGATATTTGTGCCGCCAATGACCTGGATGGCCTCCACAATGTCATAGGACCATTTTTGAAGGCGGTTTTGGAGTTCAGGATCTATGGTGAGCATGGGCGCTGTGCAATAGGAGTCGCCCGTATGAACGCCCATGGGATCCACATTTTCAATAAAACAGACCGTAATCATCTGGTTTTTGGCGTCGCGCACCACTTCAAGCTCTAACTCCTCCCATCCCAACACCGACTCCTCAACCAGTATCTGGCCCACAAAGCTTGCTGAGATGCCTCGGCTGGCAACGACCCGCAATTCTTCCACATTGTACACCAAGCCCCCTCCGGTTCCCCCCATACAATAGGCAGGGCGAATAACCACCGGGTAGCCAAGTTCGGCAGCAATCTTTTCAGCCTCATCCACATTGTATGCCAGGGCGCTCTTCGGCAATTGCAGGCCGATCCTCTTCATGGTGTCTTTAAAGGCGCTTCGGTCCTCACCCCGCTCTATGGCATCAGCCTGAACACCGATGATCTGGACTCCGAATTTGTCCAGCAACCCCCGACGATACAGCTCCGAGGAAAGGTTGAGACCGGACTGCCCGCCCAGATTAGGCAAAAGGGCATCGGGCCGTTCCTTTTCGATGATCTCCTGCATGGCCCGGAAATTGAGGGGTTCAATATACGTCGCGTCAGCCATGCCGGGATCTGTCATGATCGTCGCCGGATTCGAGTTGACCAGAACAATCTCATAACCGAGTTTACGGAGGGCCTTGCACGCCTGTGTCCCGGAATAGTCGAACTCACAGGCCTGCCCTATGATGATGGGCCCGGAACTGATAATCATCACTTTCTTTATGTCATCACGTCGTGGCATAGAAAGACACCTTAATCCACAAAAAAAGTCTCTTGTGGCGGGAGGGTCTGGGCTGGCCTTTCGTAGCAGATTGGGTTGGGCTCGTCAACAGGAAGAACAAGGAGTCTTCATGTCGTTTCTGAAGCCCCCTGTTGTTTGGAGTATACCTGCTTCGAGGGTACGGTTCGAATCAGGTGTGGGGAAAAAGGAAGGCAGAATGTTATGCCCAAAATTTCCAGGCTATGGGGTACCTTCTTCCATAGCCAAAGGATTTGGTGGTCACCTTGAGGCCCGGGGGGGCCTGGTGCCGCTTGTACTCATTCCGATCAATCCAGAAAATAGTCTGTTTAACGATCGTGGGGTTGAACCCCATAGCAATGATTTCGTCCGGCCCTTTGTTCTCTTCAATATACGCCGTCAATATGCCATCCAGAATGTCATAAGGCGGCAGATCATCTTGGTCCACCTGATCCGGCTTGAGTTCCGCGGAAGGTAGTTTTTGAAGGATTCTGTCGGGGATGATGTCTTTATCCTTGTTGATCAGTCGAGCCAGTTCATAGACCATCATCTTGGGGACATCCGAAATGACGGCTAGTCCCCCACTCATATCACCATAGAGAGTGCAATAACCAACCCCGAGTTCAGATTTGTTTCCTGTAGAAAGAAGGAGAGAACCAAGTTTATTGGAAAAGGCCATAAGGAGGGTCCCCCGGATGCGGGCTTGTATATTCTGGCCGGTAACCTCTGTGGTCACATCTTTGAGAACCGGAGCCAGCTCTGCCAGGAATTTCTCGAATATCCCGCCGACCGGCACATGAACGAGTTCGATGCCCAGATTCTGGGTAAGCTGCCGGGTATCTTCAAAGTTGTCCTTGGAGGTATACTGCGAGGGCATGAAAACACCTATCACATTTTCCATGCCCAAGGCCTGCACTGCAATATACGCGGTCACGGCCGAATCAATTCCCCCGCTTAATCCGACTACTGCCTTGGCAAATCCGCATTTATGCACATAATCTCTGGTACCCATGATCAGAGCCTTCAGGATGGACCCTGCCCCGGTTTCACTGATTGTGTGGAGATCGCCTTTTTGGGTATCCGTGTCGTAAACAACCATGTCCTCCTCAAAGTCACTGCAAT
Organism: Desulfobacteria bacterium; assembly: GCA_041547605.1. Lineage (GTDB taxonomy): Bacteria > Desulfobacterota > Desulfobacteria > Desulfobacterales. Next base: position 20,727 of record JBFEUB010000003.1, on the reverse strand, counting down.
GGGCTCCGATCTGGCCTGTTGCATCAAAGGCAGTGCTAATCCCGTCGAAAAGCACACTGTCATTGCCTCCCACCTGATTGACATAAAGGAGAGGGACCCGATATTTCTTGGCAACATTGCCGAGCATAGCCCATCTAAATTCTCTCTTCCCTGCATAGTAGGGAGAGGCTGATATATTGATGATAAGGTTGGCCCCGTCCTTGACCATAAGCGCCACCGGGTCAATCGGGTATAGCTGCTTAGAAAAAAAATCCTTGTCGTTCCAAATGTCCTCACAGATGGTCAGCCCTATCTTCAGGCCTTTATAGGAAAAAGACGGGCACTCCGTACCTGGTTTGAAGTACCTTCTTTCATCAAAAACGTCATAATCGGGAAGTAACCTCTTATGGGCTTGATGAAGGATCTCCCCTTGATCAAAGAGTGCAGCCGCGTTGTATAGGGGCTTCCCCTCCTGATCGAGGTTTTCGTCCACAAAGCCGCAAACAACACCAATCCCCGTCACCGACGCAACGAGTCTGTGCAGATGATCCAGGTTCGCAGCCATAAAGTCTCGCCTCTCCAGAAGATCTCGTGGCGGATATCCGGAGATAACCAGTTCCGAGAAGACGATGAGGTCGCAGGAAAGGCCCTTTGCCTTTTCCACCATCCTCAACATCTTTTCCGTGTTCTGTCTGAAATCTCCGATGGTAGGATTGATTTGTGCCAGTGCAATCTTCATGACGTGGTTAAATACTGTAGGCGCTTACATGATCGGAAGATATTTTTCTATCTCAAAACGGCTCACGTGGGTGCGATACGAATCCCATTCTATCTTCTTGTTTTCTACAAATTTGTTAAAAATGTGATCACCCAGGGTCTCACGAACCAGCTCACTCTTTTCAACTTCCTTAATCGCTTCAAAAAGATTTCCTGGCAAAGACTCTATGCCTGCCTTCTCCCGTGCCGCTTCATCCATATCATAAATGTCTTCCTCCACTGGGTCCGGAAGCGGGTAGTTCTCCTCAATCCCCTTCAACCCGGCAGCCAGCATCACGGCAAAGGCCAGATACGGATTGCACGCCGGATCCGGTGAGCGAAACTCGATGCGTGTCGCTTGTTCTTTGCCCGGCTTGTACATGGGCACCCGAACCATAGCTGAGCGGTTCCGCCGAGCCCAGGAAACATACACTGGGGCCTCATAACCCGGCACAAGGCGTTTGTAAGAGTTGACCCACTGGTTGGTAATCGCTCCCATCTCACGGGCATGACGCATGATCCCGGCTATATAGCACTTGCCCACGTCAGATAGATGATAGATGTCGTTGACATCGAAAAAAGCGTTTTTCTCTCCCTGAAAGAGCGACTGGTGTGTATGCATGCCGCTTCCGTTTTCAGCAAAGATGGGCTTGGGCATGAAGGTGGCATAGAATCCGCTCCGCCTGGCCATTTCCTTAACCACGATCCTGAGGGTCATGGTCTTGTCGGCCATCCTTAATCCTTCGTCATAGCGCATATCAATTTCATGCTGGCTGGGAGCAACTTCATGGTGGCTGTATTCAACCTGAATCCCAATATCCTGGAGGGCAAAGATCGTCTCCCGCCTCAGATCGCTGCCCATGTCCAACGGCCGAGTGTCGAAATATCCCCCTTTGTCAAGAATTATAGGGGCCTCATTACTTTCAAAGTAGAAGTATTCCAACTCAGGCCCAAGGTAAAACGTGAACCCCTTGTTGTTCGCCCGGCTCAAAACACGTTTGAAGACATACCGAGGATCGCCCTCATAAGGAGTTCCATCCGGTTGCAGAATGTCACAGAACATCCTGGCAACTGGTTTGTCCTGACCCCTCCAAGGTAAGAATTGAAAAGTGGTTGGGTCCGGCTTGGCAATCATGTCGCTCTCTTCAATCCGCGCAAAGCCTTCTATTGACGAGCCGTCAAAACCCATCCCTTCGGTCAAACCTTCCTCCAGCTCAGAAGGCGTGATCGCGAAGCTTTTCAGGATGCCCAACACGTCGGTGAACCAGAACTGGACGAAACTAACATTCTTTTCTTGAACCACCCTGAGGACGTCTTCAACTGTCTCACATTTCATATCTTCCTCCTCCTTGAACACGCCTCCAAGAGCATGTCAGTCTTATAATCTTTCATCCCTAAACACTGGGCTACAACGCAACGTCTATTGGAGCTCAACGATATTGGCGATAGTCCACTTCATGTCTCTTCGCCTTGTAGGCAAACTTCCGCTCGGTTGTCCGCAGCAACTGGGCAGCCTTTGCCATATTGCCACGCGTCGTTTTCAAAGCGTCCACAATAATCTCCCGTTCCAGATTTGCCACAGCTTCTTCCAAAGACCTGTCTGGCAAGGTATCGGACTCTTCTGCTGTCTGAAGAGTGGGAGGTAAGTGATAACTATGAATGACTCCCTCTTGGCAAAGCAACACGGCTCGCTCAATGCAGTTTTCAAGCTCGCGTACATTTCCGGGCCAATGATACTGCATGAGCATATCGATGGCAGGCGTAGAAAACCGGCGGATGTCCTTCTGATTCTCCTTCGCATATTGTTCTAGAAAGTGGTCTGCCAACAACAGAATGTCGGTTCTGCGTTCTCTCAGGGGCGGCATATAAATAGGAAACACATTCAACCTGTAATACAGGTCTCCTCGAAAAGTTCCGTCCTCTACAGCCTGTTCCAGGTTCTTGTTGGTAGCCGCTATGAAGCGAACGTCTGCCTTGATCGTTTCGTACCCTCCTACTCGCTCGAACTCCTTTTCCTGAAGAACCCTCAGGAGTTTGACCTGGACATCCGTGCCAACCGATCCGATTTCATCCAAAAAGATCGTCCCTTTATTGGCCAGTTCGAACTTTCCCCTCTTCTGACGGATCGCCCCTGTAAATGCTCCTTTCTCATGTCCGAAGAGCTCACTTTCAATGAGATTGGTAGGCATGGCTGCACAGTTGACCTTTACAAAAGGGTTTTTTGACCTAAGGCTGTTGTAGTGGATCGCATTGGCAGCCAGCTCTTTGCCGGTGCCGCTCTCCCCGCGAATCAGTACTGTGGCATTGCTCTTGCACACCTGGGAGATCATTTGAAAGACCTCCCGCATCTTGTTGCTATTTCCCACAATGTTGGTAATGCGGTACTTGTTGGAAAGCTCTTGCTGAAGACGCCTGTTTTCTTCTCTAAGCTGCTCCTTTTCGCGCTGGATGGTTTCCAGGTTGATGACATGCTGGGCAATCATCGTGGCAATGATAGAAAGCAGTCTTTCGCCATCTCTTAATGAATAGGACTTATCGAATAGCCGATCAACACTGAGGGCTCCTACGACCTGGTTCCCCTTTTTTACGGGGACGCAGATGAAAGAGAGTTCCTCGTCATGAATGGCCCTTCTCGTGGCGGTTCGATTCAAGAACATTGGCTCCTCGCTGATCTTTGGTACAACGAGGGCCTTCCCTGTCTCAATGACACGGCCCGTAATCCCCTCGCCTAACTTGTATTTCCCCCTTTCCATGGCTGCCTTTGAAAGGCCGTGGGCCACTTCGATGCTAATCTCGTTGCGCAGGGGATTAAGAATGGTAATAGTACCCCGTACCATGTCCATTGATTTGGAAAGGATGTCAAGGACCCGGTAAAGAGACCTCTTAAGATCCAGACTCACATTGAGTGCCTCGCTGATTTCATAAAGGAGCGGGCTTTCTTCAATCTTTTTCATGGACCTGCCGACCCGGTTGATATTTCGCAATCATAAGACCTTTTCCCGAATAAATGGCTTAAAACGAAACAGAAGAAAAAGCAAGAAGGAAACAGGGGTTGTGTGAATACCAAGGAGCGGGCAGGAAGGACTGCACAAACTTCGTAACGCTTTCTGTCACATGTGCCCTTCTCTGACAGGATGAAGCAAACAGGCCTTCAGGCAAATGGCCAGTACTGGTTCCAGTTTCAGCTTTAGGCTCTCTGATTCTTGTTGGCGAGGGCTGCCTCAATAAATGATGCAAACAGGGGATGCGGGTTCATCGGGCGGGACTTAAATTCCGGGTGAAACTGACACCCAAGAAACCAGGGATGATTATCAATCTCTACAATCTCAACCAATTCTCCATCAGGAGAGGCACCGGTTATCATGAGGCCTGCCTCTTCCAGTGTCTCCTTGAAGTCATTATTGAATTCATACCGGTGACGATGTCTTTCTGAGATTTCCTTTTTTCCATATGCCCTGTAAGCGACCGAGGCCTCCTTCAGTACACATGGGTAGGCCCCCAGCCGCATGGTCCCCCCTTTGTCCGATGTCACATCCCGTTTTTGAACGATCTGGGACTTGTAGTCAAACCATTCCTTCATCAGGTAGATGACTGAAAATGGGGTGGCCTGATCAAATTCGATACTGTGTGCCCCATCCATCCCAGCAACGTGCCGGGCAAATTCCACCACAGCCATCTGCATGCCAAGGCAGATCCCGAAAAAGGGTATTTTCTCTTCCCGGGCAAATTTGATTGCCCTGATTTTACCCTCAATACCCCGCTTGCCAAAGCCCCCGGGGACCAGAATCGCATCGGCTGCTTCCAAGCGCTCTAAATAGTTGGAGGCATCAAGGGTCTCTGAATCTACAAAATCGAGGTTAACCTTGCAGTCATTGGCTATCCCTCCATGACAAAGGGCTTCATTGAGACTCTTGTAAGATTCCCGGAGGTCAATGTATTTGCCAACAATAGCAATACTGACTGCGTGCTTGGGGGCTTTAACCTTTTCTACAAGTCGCTCCCAGTGCTCCAGCTTGGGAGCCCGCGTCCAGATATTAAGGAGCGATACAATCTTGTCATCCAATCCCTCCCGGTGAAAAACCAAAGGAACCTCATAGATCGTCTCAACGTCTTTTGCCGTTATGACCTGATCAACATCCACGTTACAAAACAGACCTATCTTGGCCTTGATCTCTCTGGACAAGTAGCGATCTGTGCGACAAAGCAATATGTCGGGTTGGATGCCTATGCTTCGCAGTTCTTTAACACTATGCTGCGTGGGCTTCGTCTTAACCTCACCCGCCGCAGCAATGTACGGAACCAGGGTCAGGTGAACATAGAGGACATTCTCCTTTCCCGCGTCCGCCTTGAATTGCCTGATGGCTTCCTGAAACGGGAGGCTCTCAATATCCCCTATGGTGCCCCCGACCTCCACAATCACGACATCTACTCCCTTGGACACTGAAAGGATGCTCTCTTTTATCTCATCGGTGATATGAGGGATCACCTGAACGGTGCCACCCAGGTAATCACCTCGGCGCTCCTTGGTTATAACCGAATGGTAGATCTTGCCAGTCGTAAAGTTGTTGTTGCGACCGAGCTTTGCGTGCGTGAACCGTTCGTAATGGCCCAGATCAAGGTCGGTCTCGGCACCGTCATCGGTCACAAATACCTCGCCGTGCTGAAAGGGATTCATGGTGCCAGGATCTACATTAATGTATGGATCAAGTTTTTGAAGGGTAATGGTCAGCCCACGACTCTCAAGAAGGGCACCGATGGCTGCAGACGCAAGTCCCTTTCCCAAAGATGAAAGGACGCCACCGGTCATAAAGATGAACTTGGTTGGAAAGGACATATGAAGAGCAATCCTCCTTCATATTCAGTAATAAGATTTTGTTATAAAAGTATTGTGCGAGAACTCCCCTGGCTTAGTCGGTTGAAACCTCAACTTCATCCTGAACATTGGAAACAATCGCCTCGGCAATCTTCTCAGCAGACATTCCAAAAAGCTCTTCAATCTTAAGAAGGTTGAGATACGCATCCTTCCAGGCGATGCTTGTCTCCTCAACAATATTTCGGATGTGATGATATTTCCCACCCAACGCGGTTACTTTCTTTTCAAGTGCGACCTCTTTTCGAAATCCAACATTGAACAGCAGGAGGTAGTCAATTTTAGTACCGGTTGACAAGACTGGTACGGCTAGAATGCTTCGATTGTCCCTTCTTCCTGTGCCGATGAAGACATTTCCGTTTTTTACGATGATCCGCTTGGTACCCACCAGTCTGTTATCCGTCTCTACGCGGGAGACGAGATCCGCGGCACTCCCCTCTTTTTTGATGAGATGGATGGTAGAATCCTCCACCGGTTCTCCCAAGAAGTTCAGACCTTCAATTCTGTAAACGGTAGTCCCCATGATCTCGGCAACAACTTCCTGTAAGCGTCTCAGGACGAGAACATTCAAGTTTGTCAGCTGGTTTTCGCTGAACCCATATTGTTGCAGGGCTTCAAAGAGAAGGCCCTGTATCTTCTCCACAATCCTGCTCGTGCCTACCGTCACTGTTTTGGCTTGGTGTTTGATAGCGTCAATCGGCCTCGCCATGGCATCGATCATTTTTCCAATGCAATCGAAAAAAGCGCTCAGCATGTTGGGAGCAGTCCCCTTCATACCAAAATCAGACTCAAAGTCGGACATGGGAAGCCTTCCCGACAAGTACTTCAGCAAAAGCGTGAGGTCTGACGCCGTGTTCAGTGCGAGGGCTGTCGCATATCGTCCTCGCCGTATCCTCTCCTTGAAGGCTGCATAAAAGCGCGCAATCTTTTCTCGAAATGCCTCATCCAGCACGGTCTCGTACACGTCCATATCCCGCTCCATGGATGAGGCAACATGTTCGTTGATCTGCTCCCGGAAATCAAACAGGAAACGAGATTCTGCATTGATGGCCAAGGCCGCATAGTACCCCCATATGTGACCTGCCAAGGTATTGATTATCGGCGCAAAGCGCTCCTGCACTTCAGGCACCCGGATCACTGCATCGGCGTATGGATCAAACCGGTGCTCCCCTTCTGAAGTAACGACAATGGGCACGGCCTGATGGGCCTTAAATATAGCGGTGTCCTTCACAATATCGCTTACCACATCTTCCCGGTTGCCTGCTGCACAAACAAAGATGAGGGGTTCCGACGAAAGATCAATGTGCTTTTTGTCTTCCACGACATCTGAAGAAATGGTCTTGTAGCAAAGTTCGCTCAATTTTATCCTGATCTCATCAGCAGATACCTTGTTCGGTCCACTTCCAACAACGGCCCAGTAATGCTTTGTAACGGCAAGCGTCTCAGCTGAACCCCCGATCTCTTTATGGTTTACCAACAGTGCTTTCATGGCAGCAGGGATGCTGAGAAGATGTTCGATCTCAGCCAGGACAAAATCGTCTGTTCTGCTCGAGGTCAGATGGGCGAGCTTAAGGCCCAGGATGCTTCCGGCTGCGATCTGGGAATAGTAAGCCTTGGTCGAGGCGACGGACATTTCAATATCTCTGCCAGTACTCGTATAGAGTACGCCATCCACCTTAAAAGTAATATCTGAATCTCGCCGGTTGACAATGGCCAAGGTATGCGCCCCTCGCTCTCTTGCCATGTCAATTGCACGGTTTGTGTCGGTAGTCGTTCCAGATTGGGTGATGGCAACAACCAGGGTGTCTTCCAAGGTGTCATCGACCATGAACCCACTGAATTCAGAAGCCTTAAGTGAACTCACCCGCAAATTGGTCCCTTTCAGATAGCAACGCAACAATTCAGCACACCCCGCTGCAGCAACCCCCGCTGTGCCCTGCCCAATGAAAAAGATGTTACGGAGGGTCCTCTCCCTGACGGCTTCTTCAAGGCGAGGCGTGATAACCGAACCGTCTATCAGCACCTGTGGATACCTCTTACCGTCGTGTTCCAGAATGGCGACCCGGTTCTGGACAGTCTGCTCAAAGGATTCCGGCGATTCTAAGATCTCTTTCAGAAAATAGTGAGGATAGTTCTGGCGGTCGATGTCTCTGGAGGCAATTTCTGTCTCCTTGACGTCTTTTTCGGTAAGTTCTATCGGCGTTCCATCATAGTGCATGGCCGTTATGCCCTCTATGCCTCCGTCACTGTCCTGATCCAAGACGAAAATTTGACCCTGTGTCTCACCGGATTGCCCTTGCGTCACTTTATCACCATCCAGCTTAATGTAGCGGGAAGTTTCCTCAACGAATCCATAGATCTCGGAAGCCGGGATGTAGCAGTCTTCAGCCAGTCCTACAAACATGGCCTGCCCGCTTCCCTTTTGTGCAAGGAAAATCCTCCCCGGCGCAATATCAGTATGCATAGCAATGGCATGAGAGCCATCGAAATCATTCACTGCCAGACGGAAGGATCCTTCAAGCGTATTGCCTGCCTTGAAATACTTTTCGACCTGAAGAGGAATGATTTTGGTATCCGTGGTAATCACGCTCGCAATCGATTTGCCCGTTTCTCTCTCATAATCCCGCCTCAGGTTCTGATAATTGTCGATATCCCCATTAAGACAAACATGAATAATCCCTGCTGCAGAATCTGAGTTAGAAACGCCTGTGTGATCTCTATCTTGCGGATCGTCCAGCTCCATGCCAAAGTTATCAAGAGGGTGGCAGTTGGCCTCAGTGATCTCCCCAACCGATGCCCACCTGGTGTGTCCTACCATTGTCTGATAGAGATGAGGAAACCTAATGAGGTGCTGAAATACTTTATCCTCTCGAACCTGCCTTCTCAGATACTTGACGTTATCGCCAAGACTTCCCACCTCAGCCGCAATCTTATAAGTAAATACGAGCGAGACCGAAGAACCACGGTTAGTAATCCTGATGTTACGATTCACAAGAACCTTGTCCGTCTGTCTGGTCGATAGTTCCTCAAGGAGAGATGCCTTCTGCAGTCTCTGCTTCAGCTCCGAGAAGACGCTTTCATCAAGCACAAAAAAGAGTGAAATCCCCGCGGAGTCCCTTCCCCGAACTTCGAGACGATCCAGGTTATTGAAAACAAGGTTAATCCGCTTCAGCAGTTTGACCGCAATCGGAGTGTTTTCGTATTCTGTAAAGTTCCCGAGGTCCTTCACCTTCTCAACATTCTCCAGAACCTCGTGTTTTAAAGACCACAACACGTCCTTTAAATGAACGATCCGGAGACTTATGAGCTCGTACGCGTTGGGTGCTAAACGCCCTGTCTTCTGAATGAGGGCTCTTTCTTCGGTCTCGATCACATCCTGTAGCGTGCTGCAGAGCCTCGAAAGTCGATCCTGATCCCCAATGTTAGAAAAGACTTCATAAAATCTATCTTCGGTCTTAAGGCTTCCACACAGGGGCTTCATCTTTCCCAAGACCTTCTCCCCGCCAAGGTAATGATCTTCTAACCCAATGCGTTCTTCCTCAACCGCATTCCAAGCGCATTCAGCAAGGCCCTCCACCATGCCAGCAAGCTCCTGAACAGGGGAATCGACGCCTCTCGCAGATCCTCCCCCCTTGAAGGCCAGTATCCCCGTTATCCCGCAGTTAAAGACACCAGGAGCATACGGAAAAAGGACCAACGAGCCCTCTGGAACGGTTGCCAGGCACCTTCCAAAGTACAGGCCGGTGAGTCCTTTTTTGACTAAAAGTCTCTTGATTTTCTCTAAAATCACCATCAAATCCCATCTAAAGTTCGACAGGAAAAAACCTCAATCGCAAGAATCAACACCCCAACCACAACTATGGATTCTGTCCCCCAAGAACAGCTTCAAGCTTCTGGATATCCTCAGGTCTGTCGACCTCCTGGGAGTCGTAAGGTGTCTCCACAATCTTAATCCTGTAACCATATTCCAGAGCTCGAAGCTGTTCAAGCTTCTCAATCGCCTCCAGCCTGCCCCGTGGTAAGGAAGTAAAGTGGTCCAAGAAATGCTTTCGGTAGGCGTATATCCCAAGATGTTTGAATGTATCAAATGAAGCTGAGCCATCACGGCCAAAGGGGATGGGAGAGCGTGAAAAGTATAGGGCAAAGTGCTCCTCGTCAAACACGCATTTCACATGATTGGGGTCTTTGATCTCAGCCGAATCAGTCATTCTGTGAACCAAGGTACCCATGACAAGCTGGAGATCCTGAATCAGTGGCGAAACCAGCCGAGGAAGACACCTCGGATCAAATGCTGGCTGATCACCTTGGATGTTAATGACTATATCTTCATCTTGCAGGCCAAGGGCCTGCGCGGCCTCTGCTGCTCGGTCTGAACCGGATCGGTGCGTCGAAGCAGTCATCAGGACCCGGCCACCAAATCCTTTCACACATGCGTAAATTCGGTCGTCATCGGTGGCAACCACCACGTCGGTCAAATCAGCAGCCTGTTTTGTCCTCTCATATACCCACTGAATCATGGGTTTGCCCAGAATGAGCTCAAGAGGCTTTCCTTCAAACCTTGTGGAAGCATACCTACACGGTATAATGGCTATTACTTTCATGCGTCAAACAGGTTGTGGCCGGCTTTTCGTCTGCCGTTTGTAGCCAGAAGCCTGCGTTCCGGGAAAAGAAATTATTGAAGCTCCCTGCAGCCGCGATAAATCGTGCCAGGGAATGCGCGCGCTGTTAAAGTTCAAGACATAATTTCGAGAAGCCTTCATCGGGTTGGATTGGATATTTACCATCAAAACAGGCTAAACAAAAGCCGTTTTGTTCAAGTCTTGTAGCCTCAACCATACCGGAGAGGCTCAAATAGCATAGGCTGTCAAGGCCAATAAAGTTTTTCACCTCTTCCACGGTGTGGTGGCAGGCAATCAATTCCCCCCTGGTTGAAAAGTCAATACCATAGTAACAGGCATATCGATGGGGAGGACAACTGACCACCATGTGGATTTCTTTGGCCCCTGCTGCCCGTAAGGTCTTGATGCGCATCTTGCTGGTGGTCCCCCTGATAATTGAGTCCTCGACAATCACGACACGTTTCTGATCCAGAATCTCTCGGACTGGGTTAAGTTTCACTTTTACCCCAAAATCGCGCATGGACTGGGCGGGCTCAATGAAAGTTCGTCCAACGTAATGGTTCCGTATGACACCCATTTCGAGGGGGATGCCCGACCCATGACAGAAACCGATAGCAGCGTAGTTACCGGAATCTGGGAACGGCATGGCAAAGTCGGCCTCAATAGGATATTCTTCTGCCAGCTTTCTGCCCAGCCTCTTCCGCACAGCGTATACATTCTGGCCAAAAATATTGCTATCGGGTCTGGCAAAATAGATGAATTCAAAGATACAGAAAGTATTCCTTCGTTCGGCAAAGGGCTTTATGGACTTCAAACCTTCTTCACCAATGATCAGTATCTCCCCGGGATCAATATCCCTAATATACTGGGCATCTATTAGATCTAGAGCACACGTCTCAGAAGCAACAATGTATCCTCCGTTGAGCTTTCCCAGACAGAGGGGCCGAAAACCATTGGGATCCCGCAAGGCGATGAGCTTATCTTCGGTCATTAAGACACAGCAATAGGCCCCCTCGATATCCGACACCGCCTTTATCAAGGATTCTTCCAACCCCTCGTGTAAGTTCCGCGCCAAGAGGTGGACAATGACCTCGCTATCCATGGTCGTCTGAAAAATGGAGCCCTTTTTCTCCAAGTTCTTCCTAAGCAGTCTGGCATTAGTCAGGTTTCCATTGTGGCCAATGGCCAGGGTTTTGCGCGCATACGAGGCCACAAAGGGTTGTGCGTTCTTTGCAGTAGAAGATCCGGTTGTGGAGTACCTCACATGCCCGATGGCCATATGACCATGGAGTCCACTCAAGATGGATTCATTAAAAATCTCTGGAACGAGTCCCATCCCCTTGTATTCGTGGATCGACTTCCCCGTGGAGGTCACGATACCGGCACTCTCCTGCCCCCGGTGCTGCAATGCATATAGCCCGAAGTAGGTCAACTTCGCAGCATCATCATGTCCAAACACACCAAAGATACCACATGCTTCTCTGGGCCCCTGAAAAAGCTCCATGGTTCACCCCACCTTCTTAAACAACACCTTGGCTGCACCCTTTCTCCTCTGAGACCCGTCTGCAAGCCCTTTCGCTGCCACTTGACCACACGCTATGTGAAAATCTTGAAGTGACCGGACGGTCAGCTTCTTCTTTTTCATGGCCTGAATCCCTGAGGCCATGGCACAGGCGCCAGCAAGCGTTGTCGCATAGGGAAGACCATACCGGAGCACGGTGCGACGGATGATACGGGTGCTCTCCGCATGCTCTTTGCCTGACGGTGTGTTGATCACTAACTGAATTTCTTTGTTTTTGATGCGATCAATGACATTGGGCCGTCCCTCGGCAATCTTTTTTACCGTCCGGTTTGGAATACCGGCACGTTCAAGGTAATGAGACGTGCCCCGTGTGGATAGAATATCGAAACCCATGTGATATAGCTGATGGGCCACATGGTAGACCCCATCCTTGTCCGCATCCTTGACGCTAACAAATACAGCGCCTTCAGATGGCAGGTGCTGTCCGGCTGCCAGTTGAGACTTGGCAAATGCCCTGCCAAAGTCGCTGTCGATGCCCATGACCTCACCGGTGGATTTCATCTCAGGCCCTAAGAGGATGTCCACGTCTGGAAATCGATCAAAAGGCATCACTGCTTCCTTGACTGAGACGTGCGTTGTTTCTACCTCCCGGGTAAATCCCAATTCCTCCAACGTGTGCCCTATCATCACCTTCGTTGCCAGCTTGGCCAGAGGGACGCCCGTAGCCTTACTCACAAAGGGGATGGTCCGTGATGCCCTTGGATTGACTTCTAGGACAAAGATCTCCTCGTCCTTGATAGCAAATTGAATGTTTATCAAACCCACGACATGGAGTTCACGGGCCAGCGCACGGACATGCCCCTTAATCTGTTCCAAAAGGAACGGCGCCAATCCCTGGGGCGGGAGCACACAGGCGCTGTCCCCAGAATGGATGCCAGCCTCTTCAATATGTTCCATAATCCCGCCGACAGTGGTCGTCTGTCCGTCGGAAATAGCATCCACATCAATTTCAATGGCATCAGCAAGAAATGCATCAATAAGGACAGGGTGCTCCGGAGAGGCAAGCAGGGCCTTGCGTGTAAAAGTCTCCAGAGTCGGTCTGTCATACACAATCTGCATGGCCCGGCCCCCAAGGACATAAGACGGCCGCACGATCAGGGGATACCCAATCATCTCTGCTGCGGCAATTGCTTCTGTCACACTCATGGCGGTCCTATTCTCTGGTTGCTTCAACCCCAGTTTTCGAAGCGCGTTCTTGAAAAGCTCCCGGTCTTCGGCCAAGGCAATGCTTTCGGGCGACGTGCCAAGGATGGTGACCCCGGCTTCGGAAAGAGCAGCCGAAAGATTGAGCGGTGTTTGGCCTCCAAACTGCACAATGACCCCTGAAGGCTTTTCAGCTTCCACGATATTGAGCACATCTTCCTTGGTAAGAGGCTCAAAGTAGAGCTTGTCCGACGTGTCATAATCCGTGCTCACCGTCTCTGGGTTGCTGTTGACCATAATGCTCTCAATGCCCTCCTCCTTTAGCGCAAAGGATGCCTGGACACAGCAATAATCAAATTCGATGCCCTGTCCGATTCGATTGGGCCCTCCACCCAAGATCATGACCTTTGGTCTCGTGGATATTCGCGCCTCGTTCTCCTTTTCATGGGTAGAATAATAATAGGGTGTGCGGGCCTCAAATTCTGCTGCACACGTGTCTACCAGTTTGTAGACGGGGCCAATGCCAAGCCTCTTCCGCAGGGCTCGGATTCCATCCTCATCTTTGTTCGTAAGCGAGGCCAACTGAACATCTGAAAACCCGTATGCTTTGCTCTTGCGGGTCAAGTCTTCCGACAACCCATGACCAGCCTTGAGGATCTCCCCTTCGACTTCGACGATTCGGGTCATCTGATGCAGGAACCAAGGATCGATGCCGGTCAACCCATGGATTGTTTCCACATCCATTCCGGCCTTGATACCGTATCGGACGTAAAAGAGCCGCTGGGAATTGGGATTAATGAGCTTCTCCTTGATCTCCTCCAAGGAAGGGAGTTTTCCGTCCTGCTCCAACCTACCCTTGCCATCCGCCCCAAGACCAAATCGTCCGATCTCCAAAGAGCGTATGCCTTTTTGAAGGGCCTCCTTAAACGTTCGGCCAATGGCCATGGTCTCACCTACCGATTTCATGGAGGTGGTCAGATAGTCGGCGGCATCCGGAAATTTCTCAAAGGTCCATCGGGGAATTTTGACCACGCAGTAGTCAATCGTCGGTTCAAACGAAGCCACGGTCTCTCCGGTGATGTCGTTCGGAAGCTCGTCCAAAGCATAGCCCACAGCCAACTTGGCAGCGATCTTGGCAATCGGAAAGCCGGTGGCCTTGGAGGCAAGGGCCGAACTCCTTGAGACTCTGGGATTCATCTCTATGATGACCATCTCTCCATTTTCTGGATTGACGGCGAACTGGATGTTCGACCCGCCCGTATCGACTCCAATTTCACGGATCACGGCGATGGCGGCATCCCGCATCACTTGATATTCCCTATCGGTCAGGGTCTGAGCCGGTGCCACGGTAATGCTGTCACCCGTGTGGATGCCCATGGGGTCCAGGTTCTCAATAGAACAGATGATCACCACATTGTCTTTTCCATCCCGCATGACCTCGAGTTCAAATTCCTTCCACCCAATCACGGACTCCTCTAGCATGATTTCATGAATCAGGCTGGCATCCAATCCCCACGAAGCCCATTTTTCAAGCTCCACGGGATTGTAGGCGACGCCACCGCCTGTACCGCCAAGGGTAAAGCTGGGACGGACAATAATCGGATAACCGATCTGCTCTGCAATTTTTCGGGCGCTCTTTATGTCGCCGGCAATGCCGCTTTTGGGAACGCGCAGTCCAATGCGCTCCATAGCACCCCGAAAAAGGTCCCTGTCTTCGGCCTTCTTAATGACCTCAGCAGAGGCTCCGATCATTTCTACGTTGAACTTTTCTAAGATCCCTGTCTCAGCCATCTGCACAGCCGTGTTCAGCCCGGTTTGTCCTCCGAGCGTGGGTAGAATTGCCTGGGGTCTCTCCTTCTCGATGATCATGGCTACTATCTCAGGGGTTATCGGCTCGACGTAGGTATGATCGGCTACTTCAGGATCCGTCATAATGGTTGCTGGGTTGCTGTTCACCAGCACAACCTCATACCCCTCTTCCTTCAAGGCCTTGCAAGCCTGGGTCCCGGAGTAGTCAAACTCACAGGCCTGGCTGATAATAATCGGGCCGGAACCGATGATCATGATCCTGGATATGTCCGTCCGTTTTGGCATAGATTACTTCTACCTAACCACCATTCCGTATACAGGAAATCTCTATTCTTTCAGTATGTCTGCAGGACACGGACAAGGCTGAGGGCGAAGAGCACGAGGTCTATGGGTCTTCCCCTGCGCCTTTAGCCTTCAGCCATTGGGCCTCCGCTCCAACCCGAAGGCTCTTTTTGGCTGAACCTGCTAGTATCGCGTCTCAGGAATAAGTTCTATTACTGATACTGGAGCCGAAAGCCTTTTCCGAGCGACATTGAGCTTTTTCGGAGCCGGACTTCAACTGAGTGGAGCGTTAAGAATCATAAACTGTTTGAGGGCCTTAGGCCCGAGTTTTAGCGCTCCGCTTCACTGTGTGCATGATTTAGCGGAGCGAAGTTGATGTCCCGAAAACACTCACGGAGCAAGGAAAATGGCTTTTTGGCGATTCCATATTCTTGGAACAAACTCCTGGGACACAACACTAGGTCCCAATACACATGTTGAAGTGCTTTGGAGATTATTCCCACTCAATCGTACTCGGTGGTTTGGAGCTGATATCATAGACCACGCGGTTGACGCCTCTGACTTCATTGATGATGCGGTTGGAAATCCTCCCGAGCAAGTCATGGGGTAGCTTCGCCCAGTCAGCCGTCATAGCGTCAACACTGGTCACCGCCCGAATGGCTACAATGTGCTCATAAGTCCTCTGGTCCCCCATGATCCCCACGCTTTTGAGAGGAAGAAGGACCGCAAACGACTGCCACAATCTCTTGTATAGGCCCCTGTTTGTTATCTCCTCAAGGAGGATACGATCCACATTCCGTAAGATACAAAGTCTCGCCTGGGTGACATCAGCAATGATTCGAATGGCCAGCCCGGGTCCGGGGAACGGTTGCCGCCAGATCAGATCCTCGGGCAGCCCAAGCTCCTTGCCAAGAACGCGCACTTCATCCTTGAAAAGGTGCTTGAGGGGTTCGATCAGCGTGAGCTTCATCTTTCTTGGCAAGCCCCCCACGTTGTGATGGGATTTGATCACCGAACTCGGGCCTCCAAAGGCCGACCTGGACTCGATAATATCTGGATACAGGGTCCCCTGCGCCAGAAATCTTACTCCAGGAAGATTGCGAGCTTCTCTCTCAAAGGCCTCGATGAACGTGCGGCCGATAATCTTTCGCTTCTTTTCCGGGTCTACAATTCCCTTCAGTCTGTTCAGAAACCGTCGCCTAGCGCTGATAAATCTCAAATTCACCTTAAAGTGTTTCCTGAAGAGCCCCTTGACCTGTTCAGCCTCACCCTCCCTCAGCAGGCCGTTATCCACGAAGATGCATGTCAATTGCTTTCCAACGGCCTGATGCAGGAGCAGCGCTGTCACTGAGGAATCCACACCCCCGCTTAACCCAAGGATCACCTTCTTGTCTCCAACGACCGACCTGATCTCCTGGACGGACTCTTTGATGAAAGACTTCATCGTCCACGACTTCTTGCACCCACAGATCCGGAAAAGGAAGTTCCTGAGCATCTTCTTTCCCTTGGGCGTGTGGACGACTTCTGGATGAAACTGCACGCCGTAGAACCCTTTGGGTGCATTCTCCGTAGCCGCCACCCTGGTATTGAGTGTAGAAGCCGTGATCCTGAAACCCTTGGGCAAGCGTCGAATGGTATCCCCATGGCTCATCCAACACCTGGCCTGCTCCTCAATGCCTTCAAAAAGGCCCGCCCCATCCTTTATATCAAGCTCAGCAAATCCATATTCTCTCTTCTCGGCCTTTATTACCTCCCCTCCCAAAGCATCCACCATGTACTGCATACCGTAACAGATACCCAATACGGGAATACCGAGGTCAAAGATGCCGGGGTCTATACTGGGACTCCCCTTCTCATAGATGCTTGCCGGACCTCCAGATAGGATGATCCCTTCGGGGGATAAGGCCCTGACTTGGCCCAGGCTGATCCAAGGAGCGTCGATCTGGCAAAATACGTGGGCCTCGCGCACCCGTCTGGCAATGAGTTGGTTGTACTGGGAACCAAAATCAATGATCAGAATCACGGTTTTGCGTCCCTTTTCTTTTCCAGGAAGGTTATAAACTGATCAAACAGGTAGCTGGCATCGTGGGGCCCCGGGGAGGCCTCGGGATGATATTGCACAGACAGGACGGGAAGCTTCCGATGCCTCATCCCCTCAAGGGTATGGTCGTTCAGGTTGATATGCGTTATTTCAATGTCCGGATCTTTGATCGATTCAATATCAACACAAAAACCGTGGTTTTGAGATGTAATCTCCACCTTGCCAGTGAATAGATTCCTCACTGGATGGTTTGCACCCCGGTGGCCGAACTTCAGTTTGTACGTCTTACCACCAAAGGCCAAACCCAACATTTGATGACCTAAGCAGATGCCAAAGATGGGATAGTCCGAAATTAAGCGCTTGACTGTGTCAACGACATAGGTGATCGGATCGGGGTCGCCGGGACCATTTGAAAGCACGATGCCGTCTGGGCTCAAGCTCCTGATATCGTCCGCACTGGTGTGGGCCGGCACCACTGTCACACTACACCGTCTTCGGGCCAAGCTTCGCGCTATGTTGAACTTCATGCCGCAATCGAATGCAACCACCTTAAAGCGCCCCCCATTCTTCTCCGGCCACACGTAGGGCTCCTGACAAGTCACCCCCTCGACCAAATCCCGACCAACAAGCCCCTGGGAAGCCTTTGCCTTTTTGATCAGAGAACTCGGGTCCAGGTCCTTCGTTGAGATGACCCCCTTCATCGCCCCTGCCAGCCTGATATGTCGCGTCAGCGCGCGGGTATCGACGCCTTCAATGCCAATGATCCCCTGCTGGTCCAGGTAATCCGCCAGGGTCTGTTCGGCTCGCCAATTGCTTGGGACGGGTTGGTACTCTCTCACGACAAACCCTTCCACTTGAATCCTTTTGGATTCCACGTCTTCAGAGTTAATGCCGTAATTACCAATGAGGGGATAGGTCATGGTGACAATCTGTCCGTTATAAGAAGGGTCTGTCAGGACTTCCTGGTAGCCTGTCATGCTCGTATTGAAGACCACCTCTCCCGACACCTCCCCCTCCCCGGCAAAGGTGTTGCCATAAAACACGGTCCCGTCTTCTAAAGCCAATGTCGCTTTCATGATAACTGATTCGGAGATCCCGCCCCTTTTTCCTCCCGTTCGCGGAATCGCTCCACCCCTCAAAGATCTGTGAAGGCCTGACTCACGCACAGATGGTGTCCAATACCCCGGCCCATGCCGCCTCAGTCAAAGATAGAAGGCACTTTCTGGCTTTCGCCTCACCATCTCATGCGGACTTTCACGCCCCGATTGTGCAGGCTTTCTTTGATCTCCTTGATCTTGTATGTCCCGTAGTGGACGATAGAGGCCACCAGGGCTGCATCGGCCTTGCCATTCGTCAAGACATCATAGATATGATCGACATCCCCGGCACCCCCCGAAGCGATGACCGGAATGTTCACGTTTTCAGAGATGAGTGGCGTCAAGTTCATTTCGTATCCCTGCTGCGTTCCATCCGCGTCAATAGAATTGAGGCATATCTCTCCCGCCCCCAGGTTCTCTCCCTCCTTGGCCCAGGCAAGGGCATCAATGCCCGTATAGGTCCTCCCGCCGTGAATGACTATCCCATATCCTGATGGAATCTTTTTTGATGTTTCCACCTTTTTCACGTCCATCCCGAGGACAATACACTGGCTCCCAAAGGCCTTTGCCCCGTTGGCGATGATCGTGGGATCCTGAACCGCTGCCGTGTTCACACTCACCTTTTCCGCTCCGGCCAGAAGCACCTGACGCATATCCTCGATAGTTCTAATCCCCCCACCCACAGAGAACGGTATAAAGATCTCCTCGGCCACGCGGCGAACCACATCGATCATAATATCGCGCCGGTCGCTTGAAGCCGTGATATCGTAGAAAACAATCTCGTCTGCTCCTTCCTCATAATAAAATCTGGCCATCTCCACGGGATTGCCAATGTCCACATTTTCTTGGAATTTTATGCCCTTGGTTGTCTTTCCGTCTCTCACGTCAAGACATGGAATAATTCTTTTACTCAGCATAGTGACCATCCCAGGTGCAAAAATTCTCCAGGATCCTGAGGCCTGCTGAACCGCTTTTTTCCGGATGGAACTGCATGGCGATCAGGTTCTTGTAACCAATGATGGAAGGAAACTCGATGCCGTAGCCCGTGGTGCCGATAACGCGGTCATCTGAAGCAGGTTGAGGATAATAAGCATGAACAAAATAGAACTCATCAGCCGGAACAATCCCTTCCAAGACTGGATGCTTTTTGCGCCAGTGCAGGCCATTCCACCCCATGTGTGGTATCTTGAGACGTTCGTTGTCCTCAGAAAAAAGGGGACGGGGAAACAGCTTGACCTCACCTTTAATCAGTCCCAAGCACCGCGCACCATTCTCTTCGCTCCCCTCCAGGATGATCTGTGCCCCCAGGCAAATCCCCAGGATCGGCTTGCGGGCCTCGAACGCATACCTCAACACCTCATCCAAACCCAAGTGGGACAAATCAGCCATGGCCTTTCCGGCCGCTCCCACCCCTGGAAAAATGATTCTCTCACTCCCCAAGATCTCTTCCCGGCTGTGTGTCACCGTGCAAGCAAAGCCCACCTTCCCAACGGCCAGCTCGACACTCCTTAGGTTCCCAGCCTTGTAATCAACAATCGCAATCATCGGGTTGTCCTTGTAGCACGGAAAAAATATCTTGCAATGAAAATGTTAGGGGGAATCCTCTAACAGAACAGCATCACGGAATGGATGGCAAAACCTCCGGCAGTAGCGTGGCCACAACCGCACAAACGCTTTTTATACGAATGTTACTCGGAATGTTTACTCTAGTGGTTCGTTCTCCACAAGGCTCCAGATCCCGCACGGGCAGGCCCCTGCACAGAACCCACATCCAATGCATTTGTCAGGATCCACCACCATCTCAAAGTCCTCATCGCCATTCTGACGTTTAGAAATAGCTCCCTGCGGACAGATGGTGATGCAGACCCCACAGTCCCGACAGGCCCCGCATGAAGAACACTGCTCAGCACATTCTTGAATCCCCTCAAACCGCATCAGCCTGGGATCAAAATACTCGAGCTTTATACGGGAGTAATCCATCATCTGGCGTGTGTCACCCTTGGGGTGTTTGCCGACCAGAATATCATCAATAGCCTGGGCAGCCTTTCGACCAGCACCAATGGCATCGGTAAGAAGGCCCAATTTCACCGCGTCTCCGATGGCAAAAATCTGGGGATCCGTGGTCTGGTATACGTCGTTCACCGTGATGAACCCCCGCTCTGTGGCAACCGTTTCCGGGAGAAAATCGAGATCGGGCTCATGTCCGGTTGCTGATATGACGGTGTCGGCCGGAATCACCTCTCCTGTGGTGAGTTCCACACCATCTTTCGTGATTTTATTGGTGTGGCATGGCCACCGAAATTTCGCCCCAACGGCCTCGGCTGCTTCTTTCTCGTCGCCAAAAGCTGGCGGTCTTCGATAATGAATCAGTGTAATACCTTCGGCTCCAAGACGGTGAGCTTCGGTAGCGACGTTACAGCCCACATTCCCTGCCCCGATAATCACCACATGCTTTCCTACCTGGACCTTATCTTCCCTGCTTTGCCTCAGGAAATTTAAGGCCGGGATCATTCTCTCTTTTCCTGGGACAGGGAGAATGCGCGGTTTTT
>JBFEUB010000002.1:0-45784 GCA_041547605.1 Desulfobacteria bacterium | reverse complement strand
TGAAACCGGAATCAAGGAAGTGATCCAACTGCCGGACACCAACTATTTTTCGGACAGCCTGGGCAATGACATTCATACTTTTGGCTACCCGCTCGGCTTAAATACCCATGGCGGTGGTTTCATCTACGAGATGAAGGACAACAGGGCCTCCCTTGGGCTTATCGTGGGATTGAGCTATGAGGACCCCATGCTCGATCTGTATGAAGAATTCATGAAATTCAAACGGCATCCATTCATCAGTGAAGTCATCAAAGGCGGCCGGGTGATGGAGCAGGGTGCCAGGACCATCGTCTCGGGAGGTTATTACACAATGCCGAAGCTGGCCGTTGGTGGCGGTCTTTTTATAGGGAGCAGTGCCTCAATGCTCAATGCGCCAGCGCTCAAGGGTATCCATACCTCTATGAAGTCAGGCATGCTTGCAACAGAAACCATCATGGAGGCCTTCGCAAAGGGCAGGTTTACTCAAGAGACGTTAAACTATGGTCATCGACTTGAGGCGAGTTGGCTTAAAAAAGAGCTGTATATTGGAAGAAATTTTGCCCAGGCCGTTTCCAAAAAAGGTCTTGCCAAGTTTTTTCACATCGGCGCGCAATATCTCACGGGTGGACGGGGCATTTTTGATAAAATGCCTATGAGGGAAGACGCCAAGAGCTTAAGCCCATTAACAGAGGTTTACTCGCCCCATGGGTTGTACGAAAAGCAGGCTTATGACGGTATTCTCTATGTCGATAAACTCACCGGCGTCTATCTGTCAAAAACCCGCCACCAGGAAGACCAGCCCTGCCATTTGATTGTCCACGACCTAGATCTATGTATGAATACCTGTTTTGAAACCTATCAATGTCCGTGCACAAGGTTTTGCCCCGCAAATGTCTATGAATTAGATATTGACGAAAAGAGCCAGGAGAGGAAACTAAAACTTAACCCTGCAAATTGTCTTCATTGCAAAACCTGCGAAATCAAGGATCCGTTCGGGAATATCACCTGGACCTGCCCGGAAGGGGGTGACGGACCCGGGTATACAATCGTTTAGCCCAAGAAGGGATACCAGACCTTTTTCTCAGCTTTTGACCTTCCAACATGGCCTAGCCGATCTGATCTGAAACGCCTTACAACTTACATATATGGTGGCCTCTCGTCCTAACAGGAACTATATAGGATAATTTATTATAATTTATAGATAATTTATCATAATTTACTTGACAAATTTAGTAATATGAGATAAAAAACCACTTGACAGACCCGCTGCAGCGAGTTGCGAGGCAGCTTCCACTGTCAAAAATTGTGCCATCATGAGATTTACTCGAAAACGCCCAGTCCGAATAGATAGGGACGAGAAATCCGCAGGCTGCCCCAATGAATGGCGTGCAAGAAGTTTGGCACCCCTTTTGCATACAGAAAGCGGACGTGACTAAAGACTTCATTTTTTGCTCGACGGGACTAAAATCTAAATGCATAAGAACAGGTTAAGAGAGATTCGCGAATCGTTTTTGATGAGCAAAGCCGAACTAGCAAGAAAGGCCGGTGTCTCTCCTATTACCATTGACAGGATAGAAAAGGGTATGGATTGCCGTATGGAGACCAAGCGGAAGATCCTTTTGGCCCTTGGTTACGAGCTTTCGGAAAAAGACAAAGTATTCCACAGTTAAGGAAATGAGATGGTTTTTGCCAAAAAGGACCACCTTATAGGCATAGACATCGGCTCTCGAACGATTAAGTTGTGTGAGGTCCAGCAGACAAAGAAGGGCCGTACCTTGGAAAAGTTCGGCATGGCCAACTTGCCTCAGAATGCCATAGTGGAGGGTCGTATCAAAGATCCCGCTGGGGTGGCTGATGTGATCAAGGGCCTCACATCAGACCTAAGAGTCAGTGAGCAGAATGTAGCCACCTCGGTTGCTGGTTATTCTGTCATTATCAAGAGAATCACTGTGGGGAAAATGACAGACGAGGAGCTCCACGAGAACATTCAATATGAAGCCGAGCAGTATATCCCCTTCGATTTGGACGATGTTAACATCGACTTTCACATCATTGGAGAAAGTGAACTAAACCCAAATCAAATGAATGTGATGCTGGTCGCGGCCAAGACCGAGATCATTAATGAGTATGTAGACCTTCTGGACATGGCGGGCCTGAATCCCTGCGTGATCGATATTGATGTCTTTGCCCTGGAAAGGGTGTTTGAAGAAAATTACTTGAACGAAGAAGGAACCGTTGGCCTGATTGATATCGGGGCTAACAAGATGAATATCAACATCGTAAAGGGTTATATGTCTGCCTTTACGCGGGATGTGAACATTGGAGGCGAGCAGATTAGCCGCGAGATTGCCTCTCGGTTTGATTGTGCCTTTGAGGAGGCCGAAGCTGTTAAGCTGGGGCAAGACAAGGACAGGGTGCCTGAGGAAGATGTCCGTGAAATTGTCTATTCCGTCATCTCCAGCTGGGGTGCGGAGATCAGACGGGCCATTGATTTTTACTACTCTACGGGTTCGGACGAAGACATTGGCCGAATCATGCTGAGTGGTGGCGCAGCCCAGACCGAGGGATTTTCCGAACTCCTTTCGGCTGAAACCTCCATCGATGTACAAATGTGTAACCCTTTCATGAACGTCAAGGTTAACGAAAAAAATAATGATGTGGACTACCTTCAAAGGATTGCTCCTCAAGCTGCGATCTGTATGGGCCTGGCATCGAGGAGGGTGGACGAGAAATGATCCGTGTCAATCTTTTGCCGGTTCGAGCTGCACGAAAAAAGGAAGACATTAGACGGCAGGTATCCATCTTTTTCCTCACTGTCCTGATGGGTCTCGCTTTCATGGGTTACCTGGCGTATGACGTAAGCAGCAAAATAAATAATATGGAAGCCGACATAGGAGATGCTCAGAATGAACTCGCGGAACTTGAGGCCATCAACAAACAGGTCAAAGAAATCCAGGACAATCTAAACAGGCTTCAAGCAAAGATGGATATCATCCAGCGGTTGGATGCAAACCGCATTGGATCGGTTCGGATCATGGATGCCCTTACGAGCCTGGTGGTAGCCCAAAAGATGTGGCTAACAAGCCTGAACGAGGCCGCTGGTCAGATAACCCTCAACGGGGTAGCCGTGGACAACAAGACCGTGGCTGACTTCATGAGGCGTCTTGAAGAGTCACCATATTTTGATGGGGTCAATCTCGTTGCTGCTAAACAGGTGGCAATGGCCGAGGGCAGAAAATTCAAAGAGTTCAGCGTCACTTGTCAGGCCTTAATCTTACAACTTCCACAATAACCCAAAATGCAGTAGAGACAGATGGCAAAGATTGCACTTCCGTCCTTTCCGTTTGAAAAGATCGCAGCCATAGGCCGCACGCAAAGGATTTTGATTTGTGTGGGACTTTTTTTGATCTTAGGCGGCGGTTTTTATTATCTTATCTACGCGCCAAAATCCCAGGAACTCACTGACTTGAGGGATGAATACGAAACACTTCAAAGTAAGCTTTTCACGGCCAGAAATGCCGCAGAAAACCTCGAAAGGTTTCAGAAAAATTTTGAGGAGGCACAGGGAAAGTTCAAATTGGCTCTTCAGCTTTTGCCGGACAAGCGGGAAATTCCAGGTCTCCTGGAAGGGGTTTCAAAGTCAGGCAAAGATTCCGGTCTTGAATTTCTGCTGTTCCAGCCCGGCCCAGAGGCGCCAAGAGATTTTTACGCCGAGATTCCCGTCAATGTTCAGGTATCGGGTGGATATCACAACCTGGCCATGTTTTTTGACAGAGTCGCAAGGCTCTCCCGCATCGTCAATATACTGAATATTAATATACAGGCGCCCGCGCTGACCCCGGGAGTCTTGAATGCCTCATGTGTGGCCATGACTTACAGGTTTTTGGAGGCCGCACAGCCCTCACCGGCCGGATCGCAATGAGATGGAGGAACAAAGGCGACATGACAATGCCACGGACTCCTTGTAAGCTTCTCCTTGTTCTGGGGCTGATGCTCCTTGTTGCAGGAGGATGCGGAGAGCAGCAAGAGCCGACACCTCCCGCCAGCCCCGTGGTCATTCGAAAAAAGGTTGAGGCACCCCAACCGCCTGCTGCCCAAGCAGTGAAACCGAGTGATCAGGAGGAAGCCCCAAAGGCTCCGGAGAAACCTCCCGTGGAAGAGGCCAAAGTAGAACCGGCTCCCCCTGAGGCGGAACTAGAGCCCCTTGAAGCTGAGTTAGAGCCGGAACCGAGCCCAGAAGGGCCCGAAGAGACTCTGAAAAAGGCGGCATACGTCTATGATCCCAAGGGGAAGATAGATCCCTTTCAATCCCTTTTCGTAACGCAGCCAAGCGCACGCAGAGGAACTAAGGTCCAGATAAGTGCCCGTGAAAGAAAGCTTCCCCTCACGCCGCTTCAGAAGATAGACTTGAGTCAACTCAAAGTGGTAGGAATCATTATCTCTGCCACAGGAAACAAGGCCTTGATAGAGGAACCATCCGGCAAGGGGTATGTGGTCACAAAGGGGACATACCTTGGCGCGAATTTTGGCCAAGTGAAAAGAATACTGAGGGATAGAGTCATTGTTGAGGAAGAGGTTGAAGATTTTTTTACTGGTCAGATGAAACTGCAAACAGTGGATTTAATACTACAGAAAAAACTTGGGGAATTATAAAATGAACTGCTTGCTGAGAAGATGTTGGAGTAATTATTGGCTCATATTGCCGTTGGTACTCCTATTCATGGTAACAGGATGTGCCACCAAGGCAACAACCAAGCCTGGGGAGGTTGAAGCCGAACCTGCTGCCTCCGAGAGCGTTATCCACGAAGTCTCGGTCAGCGAGGAACAAACCGCGGTTGTCGTCACCATCAAGAGCAACCAGCCCGTGGACTACTCCGCAATCAAACACCTCTCCCCACTTGGCGTAGTCCTTTATTTCCCGAACACATCGTTGGAAGGGGTCCCAGAAACCTATACCCCGGAGAGTACACTCATTGAGAGCGTTGTTGCCTCTCAACCGACGGGAAAACAAGGGCCCTCCAGGATTCAGATCAACTTGAACGAGGATGTTGAATACGAAGTCATCCAGGAAGAGACAGACGTTCTGGTCAACTTCAAAAAACCAGCAGAGCAGCCAGCACCCGAAGCAATAGCCGCTGAAGAGCCCTCAGAGACTGCAGGGCCAACCGCTGAAGGACCGCCAGAGACCACAGAGGCAACTATTCCAGATACAGCAGAGCCAGAACAAGAGCCGGCACCGGTTCCAGCAGAAGCTGAGGCAGTCGGAAAGCCAGCCTGGGTGAACCGGATAAACTTCCTCATGATGGACGAGGGTAAGTCCCGGGTTATCGTGCGAACTACCGAGCAAGTCCGATACGAGACGGAGCGACCTTCGCCCACGCGGGTCCTCTTGAAGCTATTTAATACAAGGATCCCAAAATTCGAAAAGCGCCCTCTCATAACGACACGGTTTAAGAGCGCCGTTGATCGCGTCGTACCAGTACAAACGCCTCAGATGGGAGAAACAGCCCTCATAGCCATTGAGCTCCGGGAGGCCGTCCCTTACAGAGTTGAGCAGAAAGATAATGTCTTTTTTGTTGATTTTGAGCCTTCCACCGTGCCACCCAGGCCCCTGGCAGATGTGGAGATGCCAAAATGGCAACAGGTGATGAAAGAGACCGAGACGGTAGTCACAGGCATGCCTGAAGCGCCTTCCGTCAAGGTCGTATCGCCCGACACGGGACAGGTCTATACAGGACAAGAGATATCACTCGATTTCCAGAATGCCGATGTTCGTAATGTCTTTCGTATCCTCCACGAAATAAGCGGAAAGAACTTTGTCATAGGGGAAGATGTGAGAGGCAGGGTCACGCTAAAGCTTGACAAGGTCCCCTGGGATCAGGCCCTGGACCTGGTCACGAAGATGAACAGACTGGGAGTCTCTGAGGAGGGAAATATCATACGCATTGCGCCACTTGCCACTATTGAAGCAGAAAAGGCGGCCGAAAAGAGGGTCCAGGAAGCAGCAGAAGAAGCAGCGCCCTTGGTTACAGAATATATACCCGTCAACTACAGCGACGCTACTGCCATGCAGGGGCACATAAAGGAGGTTAAGACGGAGCGTGGAAAGGTCACTGTTGATGAACGGACCAATATGGTCATTATGACAGACATCCGGGATGGAATAGAGCGTGCCAAGGAGGTCGTCAGGAAGCTAGATGTGGTTACTCGCCAGGTAATGATCGAGGCACGGATTGTGGAAGCGGAGACTAACTTCTCGAGAGAAATTGGTATTCAGTGGGGATTCACACACCAAACACTCCGGGGGGCAGACGATTTAGGAGGCCCGTGGGGGTTCTCCGGTGCCGTGGGTGGTCCGGCCAACTACGCTGTCAATTTACCCCCGGGGGCGCCAACAAGCGGCATCGGTTTTACTTTCAGCAGATTTCCGGGTGGTTTGACGTCACTTGACATCGACGCAGCACTCACGGCCGCAGAGCAAGAAGGCACGCTGAAGATCATATCGGCTCCAAAGGTCCTCACTTTGGATAACAAAGAAGCAAATATCAAGCAGGGCCAGCAGATCCCGTATCAGAAGGAGGAAGAAGGAACCATCAGTGTCGAATTCGTTGACGCTGTTTTGAGCTTGACGGTCATCCCTCACATAACCATGGACAATCGTGTTTCCATGAGGGTCACCGCCACAAAGGACTCACCCGACTTTGGAAATGCAGTCTTAGGCCAGCCTCCCATTGATACAAAACAAACCACCACAGAACTTCTGGTCAACAACGGTGACACCATCGTGATCGGGGGAATCATTACGGAGGACAGGTCAACCGGGGAGGCGAGGGTACCAGGGCTTTCAAAAATACCTGTACTGGGATGGCTATTCAAGTCAAGGCTCAAAACCCATAACAAAACCGAGTTGCTAATCTTTATGACGCCAACGATCGTCCAACTCGAAGAGGTGAGATAGCCCCTCCTTGTATAGGTGTCAGGATAGTGACACGCGGAGGGCCAAGATAATGACATCAGCCAATGGAGTTGCTGCTCTTTTGCCGGGAAACGTGAGCGTGCGGCGACAACAGGCTTGGGCATTGAATTAACAAGGGGCTTGTTATGTTTTCCAAAAAGGTTTTCCAAATCATCACATGCCTTTGTGTGGGGGTCGCAGTCGGATGGCTCAGCCCCATGAGCGCCTGTTCAGAGGAACCCGGAGAAAAAACCATTAAACTGGAGTCGGGCCTCTACTATACCGTGCAGAAGGGTGATACCCTGTGGGACCTGTCTGAGCATTTCTATGATTCGCCGTGCATTTGGCCCGATCTGTGGGAAAAGAATCAGGCGGTTGCCAATCCCCACTGGATTTATCCGGGCGAGCAGGTTCGCATCTATAGCCGTGAGGAACTGGAAAGGATGTTTGGGTCCAAACCACCACCAGAACCAAGAATAGGGCCACCGCCTCCAGAACCGGAGTACTATTACTATCCCGCCATTGACAGCGTGGGCTTTATCAGGAATGAGCCTGTACATCCTTCTGGCACCATCTTCAAGGTCAAGGAAGACAAGGAGATGATGAGTCAGCGGGATGTGGTTTATGTCCGGCCGATCGGAGACGTCATCTTCAAGCCTGGAGATCGTTTTACGGTGTTTAGGACTCTGAAGCCCCTGACGGACAAAGAAACCAAGAAGCTGATCGGCACCCAGCACTATTTGCTGGGCGTGGTTGAAATCACGGATGTGCAGCCGAAATTCTCTTTGGGAAGGATTGTAGCATCGTACAGAAGTATTAAACGGGGTGACCTCTTGATGCCCTACGAGCCTCGATCACCCAACATTCTACTGACCGAAAGCAAAGAAGGTCTGCGGGGCAGCATCTTTTCTGCGGAGGAAGGTCAAACAATCTTTGCCGAACATGCCATTGCTTTTATCAACAAGGGTCGCGAAGACGGCGTCCAGGTCGGTCAGTCTTACTCTGTATATTATCAGGAAAAAGAACGTATCGATCCCAAGGCGAAAGAAGATGTCCTCCTCACGCCGGTCGATTATGCCAAAATCCTCATTCTTCTCACCGAGGAGACCACGGCCACAGCCCTTGTAATTTACTCCGAGAAGTCGATTGTACCAGGGGCCACAATTCACGCCACATTTCCCTAGTTACGGGTCATTTGTCCCTTGATTTGTTGTCAGCAATCTCCCATTGATCAGCCCCAAAGCCCGGCAACACCAAATCCTGAACCGCCGAATTTTACAATCTCTTCCGTTATCTTTCAAGTTTGTTCATTTCAGCCGAAGCTGCATCCGCTAGCGGCGAATTCGGGACCAGCGCGATGACCTTTTTGAAGGCGGAAAGGGCTTTCTCCCTGTTATACCTGCCAATGTAAGCACGGCCCAGATCATAGTAGGCAAGGGCATAGTCTGGAGCATATTCAACCGCCTTCTCGAGCGAAGAAACAGCCCTGTCATAGTCTCCCATCTCCATGTAGGTCAGCGCCAATCCCCGGTGCGCCCTAACAAAGCGGGGTTCTGCGTGGAGGGCTTTTCTGTAGTACAAAACCGAACGCTCGTAATCTTTTTTCCCACGGTATGCCTCGCCTAGATTGTTCAGGGCGAAATGAGGCGTGGCATAGAGCAATTGGTCAAGAGCGCGATTGAAACTGCCGATGGCCTTGTCCCATTCTTCCAACTTAATATAGACGGTTCCTATATTGTTCCAGGCCCCCGCATAATCGGGATTGAGGTCTAAAGCCTTCTCGAAGTGTTTGAGTGCCAGATCCAATTTCCCCATTTCAGAATAGGCCAACCCCAGATCATTTTGCAGAAGGTAGTTCTCATCATAGAGTGCCTCTGCTTTCAAGAATTCTTTTAGTGCCCCTCTAACATTCCGCTGTGCGAGGTATCTTTCGCCGAGATGCCTGAATGCTTCTGCCTTTAGTTTCCGCTCAGCCATATTCGTGGCGCAGGAGACGAAGCATAAGGCGCAACACAAAGAGAGTATAAACCAAGGTGATCGCTTCCGCATAACAGCCTCCTCAATTCTCAGATGATGTTTGTGTTGTTGATTCTCCGTGTTTCGCCGCAAAACGATGAAATCAGCTGGTTTGGTTAAACGTTGCATCGGGCTGCTTAACGAGGTTTCATCTTCAAGACTCTGATTTTCCTTTCTCTCAAGAAATCGCATACTTTTGGCGGTAACGGTGCCGAGGTCAATAAGATCTTTCCTCGAGCCCCTTGGGACGCCAGAAAACCCGGAATGGTCACGGAAGTAGTCTTAAAAACGTTCCGGTTTGCGCCAAAGAAAATAGGATCTTCGGTCCAGGACATACCGGCTGTCCTGAAGAAGTCTCGTGCAATGCTTGAGACTTCGTCCTCGGGCCGGACTGACAGGACCTTCAGTCCGGCCGCCTCAGCGGCCGACTTCGTATCGCCTAAAAAGTCCCCAAAGTCAACGATGACATCCAGACCATCCTCATCGTGTATCAGATCCGCAACGGTCTGCACCTGAGAACCAGCACATTGAAAAGAAAGCGGAACATTCCAGTTATAGGAACAGCCGATGGCCGTGACAAATTCGACCACGAATATCTCTGGATTGGAGGTATCTATGGTCACCGCCCCAGGCTTTGCCGGGTCGCTCTCTTGGGCCTCGGGATTGGTATTTTCATCACCCCTCCCGGGCACAAGATCAGAGAGCCGAATATTCTTTCCAGCCAGATAATCTCGGAGTGCCGCTGAGGTCCGCTCGTGCGGGTCAGTAATCAATGTAATACAGTGATAGCCAGAGGGGCCGTGTTCATCTCCCTTTTCAACCAGAATCCAGTCGCCCCTCAGTGTCACATGAATGCCGATGTCCGACATCGCCATATCCACCGTTTGCCGAACTTCTCCACCGTGAATGGTCCGGAATACTTTGTCCAAAAAAGATTGCCTCGACTCCCCCGGCTCTTTCGGGACAATGGTCAGGGGCTTCCAGAAAGCGCGTATCACATTTTCGGTGTCCTCCGAAAGCTTCCTCCCGGTGTCCAAAAGGAGCCGATGGCCACCCGCAAGCTCTATGACCGGGAAGGCCGAAAGGTCCAGCTTGAGATCACCCTTGTCCTTTGCAGGAAAGAAATAGTGTCCCGATTCAATCAGTGTGCCGCCCAATGGCTTCACGCCTGCGGAGAGTCTCGACCAAGGCGATGCCTGCCCGCGACGTTCTAACGAGGGTATGCCGGTGCTCCTTTTGGCAGACGAGGGTGCAACCAACCCGATTTCTGACGAGGGGTCCGCCGAAGTAATCTCGGGGATGCGAACTTTTTGGCCGGGATAGACCCAGTCCAGGTTCTTAATGCCTGGATTAAGGCGTTTCAGGGTCTCAAGATACCCTTCAGGAAGCTGGTGTACGTGGAGACCGTGGAGTTCTGCAGCGACCTTCAACACGTGATCACCCGGATGGATAGTATAATCCGTATAGAGGATGTCCGGTATGAACGGAATGGTTACGAAGCGATCCACTGCGCCAGATGTAATGTCCTGAGACTTCATTTGCTTCAACGGAATCAGGATTTTTTGGCCAGGATAGATGCGATTGACGTTTCTGATGTGGGGGTTTAGGCGTCTTAAAATGGCAGTAAAATTGGCAAGGTCACGTTCGGCCATGCAGCCCCGGCGACGCAATAGTTCCCAGATGTGGTCACCTCTGCGAACGGTGTACGTATCGCACAAGATGTCCCAAGTCTTGTACTTCTTGATCACGTAAGTCTTATACGGGGTTGCCCCGAACGCAGGATAGCACCACGAGCATGATAAAACGATGAGGAAGGATATGGTCGGCCACGCTGATGAACGCATTTTCATCTTAAAAGAATCTCCCCATCCCTTTTCCATCTCGCCTGTAAATTGTCCAGTAGCTGTTCTGGCAATAGATAGGGTTACCACGGGTAATGAGTTTGTCTATGGCATTGATGGGCATTCTATTTCACACTGGCACATTCTGGTCAAGAAAAGAAAGCCCGCCGTGGCAAGGATTGCACGTGAACAAACATGATATTTGCTTTCTAAGAAATGCAGAGAAAAGACACGTGGCCTCAGCAGGTGTGACAAAATAGATCTTTTGAACATTAAGATTTTGAGGTATTAGAAGTCATCTTTTGAACAAACACAGACATAGTTCCTGGCCTCGTAAACAGCGCCAACAAGTGAACACATGAAGAACAACAAACATCCCTCAGAATGGCCTACTTTCTTCACCACCACTTATCGGGGATGGATGCTTCACCGGCTTTTTGCTGCTTCAAGGGTTTGCTTGATACTTTGGGTCCTAACATTTGCCTGTCGACCCGTGCCTCCTGCGACGGCCGGAACCCTGAATATCAAGGCACAGGCCACGGTCAATGTAGAAAAAAACCGGCTGCATCTCACGGCAAAAGCTTTCAACGACGGGGATGAAGCGGCTCATAATGTACAAATCAATATGATGCTCCTGGGAGAACATGTAAAAGGTCCCGTCAGAAGGGTGCTCGGAGTGAATCACTCTGAGATCTTACAGGTTGAAAAAGTGATTTCCGGGATTAGGCAAGGAAGGTATCCACTAACCGTCATGGTCGATTTCCACGATGCCAACGAGTATCCTTTTTCTGCCCTCGTCGGCACGACATTCCATTACAAAAAAGATGTGGACCCCAATCTGCGGTGTGTGGCTCAAGAACTCGAGATGGAAAAAGGCGGTGCGCTTCGGCTTGAGATACAAAACAAGGAGGCACATGCAAAGCATATCCAGGCAACCGCTCTTCTTCCCAGGGAATTGTCTGCTCCACAGCCCCAGATCGACTTCCAGATCGAACCGGGGGCTGAGAAAACCCTCCCCTTTGAAATCATAAATGCTTCGGCCTTGCCAGGCGCCACCTATCCCGTCTTCTTCTATCTGGAATACGATGTGGAGGACACCCACTATACGGCTGTTGCCAAAGGGGTGGTAAAGATTGCAGGGCAGAGCCACTGGCTGCAACGCACCCAGTGGCTCTGGATAGGGTTGGCAATCATGCTTGCGGTAGCCATTGTAATCCATCAGTTCAAAAGCAAGTAGTATATTTTTTCGCAGGACATGACC
The DNA here is from genome assembly GCA_041547605.1 of Desulfobacteria bacterium. Taxonomy (GTDB): domain Bacteria; phylum Desulfobacterota; class Desulfobacteria; order Desulfobacterales. Next base: position 33,732 of record JBFEUB010000002.1, on the reverse strand, counting down.
ACTCTGATGAATGCACAAGGCCTAAAAAGACTTCTTGTTCGGCTTGCGGTCTTTTCCCTGATCTACGGTTATCTTCTGGGATACTTTACACCTTCGCATCTCCTGTCCAAGACCACCATCACAGGTGGAGACACCCCCTCACACTACCTGACAGCCCACTACCTGATCCATACCCTTTTGCCCAAGGGCAAGATCATCGGATGGATGCCCGGAAACTATGGTGGATTCCCGATGTTCCAGTTCTATTTTCCGCTTCCCTTTCTGATCACGGCCGGACTGAACCTCTTGATGCCGCTTCAGATCGCTTTCAAGCTGGTCTCGGTCCTTGGGATATTCCTGTTGCCTGTCTGTGCATTCTGCTGCTTACGGCTACTCGGCTTTCGGTTTCCAGTCCCTATCACCGGGGCGATATTTACAGTCCCCTTCCTCTTCATGGAAGCCAATTCCGCTTGGGGCGGCAACATTCCCAGCACCTTGGCTGGCGAGTTTGCATACGGAATCGGGTTTGCCCTCCTTTTTCTGTACTTGGGGTTATTTTATAAAGGCGTCATGGAAAACAAGTATACCATCGCGAATGGGGCCCTATTGACCCTCATCGGCCTTTCCCATGCCTGCACCCTTATCTTTGGTGTCTTTGCGGCTACCTTTTTCCTTTTCACTACGAACCGCTTTCTTGAAAAGACATGGTATTACTTCAAGGTGCACGCCCTTGCCTTTTTCTTGCTCGGGTTCTGGATTGTGCAGCTCCTGTGGTTCATACCTTACACGACCCGCTTCAGCTTTGTGTGGATTATTGATGGTATCTGGCAAGTCTTCCCCCCCATACTTTTACCGGTGATGGCGCTTGCCATCGGCGGTACTGTCTGGACCCTTATCCAGAAGATACGAAACCAGAAGACGACCGTTGAAGAGTCGGTCGCAACAACACAAAACCTTTACAGTGCTTCAGCGGCGAAGAACCCAACACGTGCAATAAGCCCGGTCGCCTTTCTATGGTTTATATGCCTCTTGGCAGCAGCCTTTTACTTTATGGCCTTTAAGATGAATGTCGTCGATACCCGCTTCATCCCTTTCATGCAATGTTCATTAATGCTCTTGGGGGCAGTGGGTATATACCACCTCACATCTCGCCTAAAGGCGCTCTCACTCTTTCCGCTTTTTTTGGCTGTCGTAACCGTCTTGATAGTCAACACCCAAGTCCGCTCTGTTTCTAGCTGGATCGCGTGGAACTATTCAGGCTTTGAGAAAAAGCGTGTATGGCCAGCTTTTTGGACGCTTCACGAAAAGCTCAAAGGGACCTGTCACGATCCAAGGGTAGCCTATGAGCACGACCTGAAACACCGGGGCGCCGGATCCGTTCGAGCCTTTGAGATGCTTCCCTATTTTTCAGGGCGCTCCACGCTCGAAGGGCTCTATATCCAGTCTACGATCACCTCCCCTTTCGTCTTTTATGTACAATCTGAGATTTCAGACAAGCCTTCCTGCCCCTTGCCAGACTATAACTATTCAAGGCTGAACCTTGAGAAGGGCCTCAAGCATCTGAAGCTATTTAATGTGAGCCACCTGGTCGTAGTAACAGACAAGGTCCGCAAGGCGCTTTCAAAATCGGCTGAAGTGGTTCGCGAAGCCGATTTTCCGCCCTACACCATCTACCGGCTGCCCAATAATGGTGACCGGTATGTGTCTTTACTCGACTACGAACCTGTGCTGCTCGTGACCAAAAAATGGCAGCAGGAAGCATTTCAGTGGTTCAGAAAGAGCGACCTTAAAACCTTTGTGGCCTTTAAGGAACGGCTCGAGCCCGGAGATACGGATCGCTTCAACAGAATTATTCACGGTAGGCTGCCCCACAAGTTGTCCCCACGCCCTATGTCCTACGAAGCGAGTCATCCAAACCCGTTAGGTAGGAACAGCCCGGCACTTTCCGGAAAGGGAGCAAACTTGGGATTCCAAGATGCATACACGGCAGGGCAAGCAAATCGAGGCAAAGGCCTTGTCAAGGAGATCATCCGGCCCGAAGAAATTGTGATAGAGACCCAGAACATTGGATTACCGCATCTGGTGCGGATCTCGTATCATCCAAACTGGCGTGTTGAGGGAGCCGATCGCATCTATCTTGTCTCACCCTCCTTCATGTTGATCTATCCGACGCAACAGCATGTTCGGCTCTATTTTTACCCATCATTGCCCAATTATCTCGGATACGCCTTGAGCCTCCTGGGAGTCATGCTGGCGATTGGTTGTGCGTTATTGGAACATAGGTTTCAAATTTCTAAACGCGAATGTCGAATGCTGGATCGGGTGCAAGGACTCCTGCCCCGCCGATTGCACGATTTGGTCTGGAAGAAAAGGTTGTTGTGGGCAATGGTCATCACCATCATGGGAGCAATGACGGGGTTCATATTGCTGGGCCAACAAAATGATGCCACGGTCCTATACAATAAGGGGCTGGCCCATTACACCAAGAAGAACTATCAAACGGCTCGAAAGATCTTCGAAGAGGCTATGAAGCTATTCCCCTATTCGCCAATTATTGACCAGACCGCTTTTCACTATGCCGCGGCCTATTTCAGGGAAGAAAAGTGGCAGGATGCCCTCGAAGCCTTTGAACAGATGGCAGCAGATTATCCAGAAACCCGAAAGCTCTCTGAGGTTCTTTATCATATTGGCATATGCAAGATGAGGCTACATCGGGCAGATGAGGCCGTGTCGGCGTATAACCGGCTTATAGACGAATTTCCAGACGACCGCTGGGCCGGATATGCCAAGGAACGCCTGAAAGAGGTAAGGAAGATTTCACCGCAGAGGCGCAGAGTGCGCAGAGAGTAAATTGTTTTCTCGTTTTTTGTTCAAAAAACCGAGAAAAACCCTCCAGCCTAACGGCTAAGTCACATAATAGACCTTGTCCATGGAAGAAATAAACAAACTGACACAAAAGGAGATAGGAGCTGCTACCGAGGTCCGCAAGGCCCTCGGGCCTGGGCTCTTAGAATCTGCGTATGAACAGTGTCTTTTCACGGAATTGTCTTTAAGAAAAATAAGCTTTGTCCGTCAGGAGGAACTCCCACTTGAATACAAAGGGGTAAAGCTAGATTGCGGCTATCGTATCGATCTCATAATCAAGAATGTTTTGGTTCTGGAATTGAAATCCTGCGACACTATTGAAGCTCCCTGCAGCCCGTTTCATATAATCTGCAGGGAATGTTCTGCCTGACGGCAGTGCTTCGCAGCGACTGTAAGGAAGGGTACCATTTTCAGAGTCGCTCCTAACCCTGTAGCAAGCTACAGGGAATGCGCTCGCTGTTGCAGTTCAAGCCATCCATGAAGCTCAGCTTCTCACATACTTGAAGTTATCAAACATCAAGGTGGGGCTGATCATAAACTTTAATGTTTCAGTACTCAAAAATGGTATTAAAAGAATTGTGAAAAAGCTTTGAAAACCTATGGCCTTTGGTCCGAGTCGTTTTTTGTTTTTTTCCTGGAGGAAAAAACAAAAAATTGTCTTACTCCGCGCACTCTGCGTCTCTGCGGTGAACCAAGTTGAAAAAAGTACTGTTGATTAATCCAAACTGGCCGGGGCAAGTCAGCCGGCAGGGTAAGCGGTTCAATCGAGCTTGGCCACCCCTCAGCCTGATGGTATGCGCTGCCATGCTGCGAGAGGCAGGATGTGCGGTTCAGATCATCGACGGCCGGGTGCAGCCAGGCTGGCGCCGACAAGTCAATAGAATCAGCCACCAATATGACTGGATCGTTTTGACCTCATCTCCCATAGACCGCTGGCAGTGCCCCAACCTGGAGGTTGACCACTTTATAGCCATTGCACAGTCATGCCCTTCGGAAAAGCTGATCATTGTTGGGGCTCACGGCTCGCTTTTTCCACAGGCCATGCTGGAGCAAACAGGTGCCGCAGCCGTTGTGGTGGGTGAGCCCGAGCCGGCAGTGGTCAGGCTCGTCTCGGAAGGCGACTGGGGTGCCACCCCCGGGGTCGTTTTCAAACGAAAAAATACGTTCACATCAAACGGCCCAGCAGAGCCACTGGATATGGCACAGACTCCTGTGCCCGCCTTTGATCTGATCGATTTTAGCAGGTACTATTATGAACTCTTGGGGAAACGCTTTGCCTTATTTGAGAGTTCTCGGGGTTGCCCATATCCGTGTCGCTTCTGTTTGAAAGTCATGTTCGGAGAGGGTGTCCGGTTCAAGCCGGTGGGTCGGTTGATCAACGAGATAGATATAGCGGTCACCAAATTCGGCGTGCGCACAGGATATTTTATTGATTTAGAGTTTACACTGAACCGAGATCGCACAGTCAAGATCTGTGACCGGTTGTCTGAACAAAAGCATCCTTTTATCTGGTGCTGCCAGACAAGGGCGGATGCTGTGGATGCTGCGCTCTTATCCAAGATGAAGCAAGCGGGATGCCGCCTGATCCACTTTGGCGTGGAGTCCGGCTCAGAAGATGTTTTGCGTGATACGCAGAAAAGGGTCGGTCTTGCCACCATCCACACAGGGGTACGGCTGACACAGGAGGCAGGAATCGACACTGCCTGCTTTTTCTTGTTTGGACTACCCGGAGAAACACCAGCCGATATGCAAAAGACCATCTCATTTGCCAAAACGCTTAATCCGACCTATGCCTCGTTTCACGTCGTCACCCCTTACCCCGGCACCCCCCTTTACAAAAATGCCTTGTCTGCCTCATCCGACGTGAAGACAACGCCAGACTTCCCCGTGTATTGCGCCGAGCACAATCCGCTCCTGCTCACTAAAATGTCACGAGAGGCCTTTAAACGCTTTTACTTGAGACCCCAATATATTCTATCCCGCATCACCCGGGGAAATATACACTCATGGATACGCCAATTGCGTCTGTTTGGAGGATTCGTTGCTTGAAGCCGTTTAGCATCATTATTCCAGTCTACAATGAGCAAGATATCATGGTTCAGAATACGGAGAGCCTCATAGCCCATCTGAACGGGCTTTATGAATCGTTTGAGATTATCATCGGAAGCAATGGCTCAAGGGACAAAACCCCACTGCTGGGAGAGAGTCTGGCCGACCAGTATCCCACGGTCCGGTTTTTTCACGTGTCGCAAAGGGGCGTTGGGCACGCGTTCAGACAAGGTGTTCGTATGGCGCGACATGGCTTCATTGTTTCCCTTGACATGGATCTTTCCGTTGACCTTGGCTTCATTGAGCAGGCCCTCAACCTGCTGGATGAGGGCTATGAAATTGTAGTCGGTTCAAAAAAGATGGGCCAACAAAGGAGATCGGGCTTTAGAATTCTGGGAAGCGGGCTTTTCATTTTTTGTTCCAGGCGTCTCCTTGATCTTGCCTTTGAAGACTACTCCATCGGCGCCAAGGCATACCGAAGATCAGTCCTTCTCGGGCATTTGGACAGAATCAATCATGGCACGTCGTACGTGATTGACATGATCGCCCTGGTGCATCGAGACGGTGGCAGGATTATCGAAATACCTGTATGGTGTGAGGACTTCAGAGCAAGCAAGTTCAATATCGTGCATGAAGGCGTCTATCGCTATGCACATCTCCTGCGGCTCTGGTGGGGTCTGAGGAGGTGTCCTGTCCCGGGCTATTTCTGATAGTAAGAATACGTATCGCTCGTCGTTCGATTTCCCAAGCGGTCCACTGCAATCATATAATAGGTAACCATCTGGTTATTCTTCCTTGAAAGATTCCCACAGTACATGTCGCCAGCGTAAAGGGACATCGCAACGTCTCCATGTTGATCGCTGTGCAAGGTGACGCTCGCTACACCGGCAGGGTCAGCAAGCGCCGCACACACAATGACCGTCTTATTCCCTGGTACGGGTGACCCAGCGGGAACCTGACTGACCTCTGAAATCTTGGGTCCTTCCATGTCTTGCGTGGTCGTCGTGGTTGTGGTGGTAGTTGTTGTCGTGGTCGTAGCCGTCGTTGTTGTTGTTCCTTTTGTCGTCGTGGTCGTCGTCGTGGTCGGGACCGTTGTTGGAGCTGCAGTTGTCGTCGTGGTCGTGGTTTGCGGTGGTTCTGTGGTCGTCGTGGTCGGGATCGTTGTTGGAGCTGCGGTTGTCGTTGGGCCGGTCGTTGTTGTTTCGGTTGTTGTTGGTGTCGTCATCCTCCTGCCAGCGCTGGCCAAATGGGGCGCAAGCACATCGGACGTCAGCGTCCATGTCCGGTAGCCGTCTTCTGGGTATCCAGAGTCAGATTTGTCGGCTCTAGCAGTCAATTTGACGCTAATCCGCGCCACCCTGGCACTCTGCGCAAGCGACAGGGGGGCACCAATCAATTGGTTGTCATAGCGATCGAAATACGTGAAGACAAGTTCATCGGCTGGCATGTCCATAGCCAGCGGCTGGCCGTTCCTGGTCAGCCGAAGCTGGGTCCGGTTCACAGCAAACGTCACATCTTCATCCGGGTTGGTGTCGACGACATCACCGTCTCCATTCAAGTCCATAGTGAACTGGATCGTGTCGGGACCTGCCACGACGAGACCGGCTCCAGCCGTTCCGGTAGGATCATACCCTGCCTTTGAAAGCTCTTCGGTCATGAACCGCAGGCCGGCTCTAAAATTTTCTGGCATCTCAACAAGTTTTGTCTTTTGGTTGTAACCCCTTTCTAGAAAAATAAAGGCAGCGGCAATCGCGCCCAACACAACCAGTGAAGCCGCGATGGCAATCAGGAACTCAACGAGTGTAAATCCTTTTTCAGACATCTTTACAATCTCTTCTCTATTCATCTCTTATTCTGTGGAAGACTCCGGTCAAGGAAGCGCCTTCCCCCTCAGAGGCTCAGGTGTCCAGGGGGATAAAAACGGAATGCACGCAATCATCCAGCGGTTTGTACCATGGCACATTGATGGGTCATTTTCAACATTAATCATAAAGCCGAATGCACGTTTGAAGCTCCCTGCAGTCCCAATCAATCGAAACAGGGAATCCGCTCGCTGTTGTAGTTCAACATGGACCCACGGTAGATCAAACAGCAACGGCGATGACCAGTGATCGAGGCTTTTCCTGCCGATGCGTCGGGGCAGACTCCTGAAACGCTAAGAAGACAGGAGATGCGCGTTGATCGACACACTCTTGACTTTGGGTTAAGGCATGGCTAAACTTTAACATAACCCATGGGTTTTTTCACGCCTTCACTTTGCTAGGTTTCGATTTCGGCCGTGAGGGTTAATTCGTGGACTCTATTCGGTTCCGTACCACCAAACAGATACGACTCGGGAGACCGTCATGAAAAGAATACTCGCCGTGTGGATCGCCATCGCTCTTCTTATCTATCCTTCCATCTGTATCGGTTCCTATCTCATTGAGCTGAAAAACAGGAAGAAGTTTTTCGTTTCCGAGTATTGGGACGAGGGCAACCAGGTGAAGTTTCCCTACTACGGAGGCGTTGTGGCCATTCAAAAGGATCACATCCGCACCATCCAGGAATCAGACGTCCCCTACATAGAGGTGCAGCCAGTGCCTGTGGAAGAACCTGTGCCTGAGCCTGAACCAGCCCCGGCACAAGCCAAGCCAGAGACGGAAAAAGAGACGGCAACAGCCCCCAAGGAAGAAACAGAGGAAGCAAAGAAACTGCTGGAAGAGTTCAAGGCGGCCAAGGAACGTTTCGGAGCGTTTCGCTACATCATGACAAACGACGAGCTTTTCAAGTTCTCAGAGGCATTGAAAGGCCTTAGGGAAAAAATCATCCGCGGCGGGTTCTACCGTGTTTACCGGCATCAGGTGGATGAAATACTCGCCATGCAAGATGAGATACGGGTTACACTTGACAAACGGCGTCAATGAATCTCTCTCCAGCTGATGATATCGGGCGATTGGGTCTGAAAGGCAGCCAATATATAACAACTGTTATATTGGGCATTGATGGAACCGTTAATAGTCACTGTCGATTCTGACATCAGCGCCCCTTCAACGTTCAGTCCTGCACCGCCGCCACCCGAAGCAGTGGTCGTGCCCCCAACCAGGACCAGCCCGTTCCACTTGCTGATGCCTCCAAAGGCCACATCCCCGTCCACCAAAAGGAGGCCCCAACCAGTAATATTATTGAATCCCATGACACCCCCGGGACATCCTGAGGGATCTACATACACGGTAACAAAGTCGGAAGAAGACCCGTAAGTGTCGTGGTTCGGGATGCCTGTTTGAAGGCAACCATCAGCGCTCGTAAGCGTGATATCTCTCGCAGCCGTGTAGCTCCTGACCAGGGTCGGGACGTCATAATCCGCCGGTCCCTGCACCGGGACTGGCGGAGACCCGTTAAAGGTGCTCGAAGAAGCCCCGCTCGGATCTGTCACGGCTGGCGTCTTTGTATAGACCGGCGGCAGGTCATCCCCCCCGCAATTTGTTCCACTGCCTTGATCTATTCCGTTGATGTTGGCAGCACCTCCGTTGAAACTTATATTTTGCTCTGAATATAGGGTAGAGTTTATTGCCGGGCCCGGGTGACGCACCACCTCGATCTCAATGACCCTCATACTATAGTCATCTCCGGCGAAATTCCCACCGAATCCGTAGGCCCTCATGATTTCAACCGGCTCATAGTTTGTGCCGCCCGACGTGGTGAATTGAACCAGCTGATACGGGCGGGCTGGGTCTTCATACCCATAATAAATAATGCTGCCGCGCGACGAAGTGGTATGACCGCCAGACGTGCTGCCATCACCATCAATGTAGTGGGGCGCGGCTGTGGTGTGTCCGTCCTGCTCGGCGTCGTATTCTCTCTTGTGTCTGATCTTCACCCCGAACTGCACAAACGTGGTTTTCCCCTTTAGGCTCCAAATATTATTGGTCGTAGGGATCATCCACGTGTAACTTCCCGCAACCGGAAAATAATTCGTTTGGTTGGAGTCGTACTCGGGGTCCGGATTGGAGACAAAGTCTGCGGCGGTGAAAGGCGTCAAGATATAAGCCGACCAATTTGGGTCCGGGGTTCCCCCGTTGGGATCACCTGCCCAATACGTCTCCCCAGTTGAGCCCCTGAGCCGCCCCCTTGCCTCTTCCAGCCCGGCTTCGGCCGCATAGAACGCCTCTTTGGCTATCTTGTAATTCTTGCTGATCTTCAGATCGTTGGAGGAACTCAAATACGCTGCCGTCCCCATGATAGCCAAGATTGCCATAAATAGCAGACTCGTGACCAAGACCGAGCCACGTTCGTTGTTATATGGTTTTAGGACCTGCATAATATCCTCCTAAGGCCTTTCTATGCACGCAACGGATTCTAGTAAAGCGGACCCTGCTCATACGTGAATGAGGCACTCTGCGTCTCATTGCCCAGGATATCCTGTGCCAGGATGTAGTACGTCGTAAACTTGTTGTTGTGGCTTGGAATCACTCCACAGTAAGTATTGCCACCTTCTGGCGTCATCCCAAGGGCTCCATCTCTATCCGTCCATAAGACCAAGCTTTGTAGGCCAGAAGGGTCTGTGATATCGGCGCAAACAGCTACATCCCGATTGTTCATGATCTGCCCCCCGGGAGGAGCCTGCACGATATTCGCAATCGTAGGGCCTTCCAAATCTACAGGCTCTGTAGTCGTCGTTGCCGTGGTTCCGGGTTCAGTCGTCGTTGTTTCCGCGGTGGTCGTCGCGGACGTCGTTGTCTCCGATGTCGTGGTCTCCGATGTTGTGGTCTCGGACGTCGTGGTCTCTTCTGTTGTCGTCCCCACTGTTGTCGTCCCTTCGGTCGTAGTCCCCACGGTTGTCGTGGCTGTCGTGGTTGCGCTGCTCAGGGCCAAATTCGGCACGACCACATCAGAGGTGAGTGTCCGTGTCCGGTACCCCCCCGGATAATCAGGGTCGGGTTTCTTGGTTCTGGCTGTTAACTGGATCGTAATCCGCGTAACCCGGGCAAGGTCTCCCGCGGAAAGGGGGGTGGTTAATTGGTTATCATTGCTGTCAAAATACGTCAGCACAAGGCCATTGGTTGGAATATTCTCAGCCACAGGCTGACCGTCCATGGTCAGTTGCAGGTCGGTGGTGTCCAAGGCAAAGGTGATGTCCTCATCTGGATTGGTGTCGAGTATATCGCCATCCCCGTTGAGGTCCATGGTGAACTGAATGCTGTCAGAATCTGCTGCAACGAGCCCCGCCCCGGTTAAACCGGTGGGATCATAGCCTGTCATGCGAAGCTTGGCAGTCAATATCTGCATGGCAGCCCTTACATTTTCCTGCATATCAACAATCTGGTCCTCTCGGTCGTAGCTCTTGTTTTGTATAATAAACGTAGCAGCAATGGCTCCGAGCACAATCAGGGAGGCAAAGATGGCCACCAAGATCTCAACGAGTGTGAATCCTTTGTCAGACATGACCGGAATCTCCTTTCATGGTCCCTGGCACAAGGAAAACAGTCTTATTTGATAATGATTGTGGCAAGTTCCACATCATGGGATCTGTTCTGCCACTGAAATGTCACCCTCACATCAACGGTCTTCATGTCAGTATGTGGTTCGTCACTGTAAACCCTCCAGGATCGTGTGTAGTGGGTTTCAACGGTTTCATCAGAAGCTGAACCTGTAATGGCATAATAATCAGCATTCTGAAATTCTTCAATTTTGTCCTCACACAGGGTGGTGGCCTTGGTCATATGATCCGCGAACTTGTTGTAACCCATGATAGAGCCAGCCAGGGTGGCCATGGCCAGTAGAGCGAACGACAAGACGATGATCGCAATTAAGACTTCCAGTAGGGTAAACCCTGTGGTGGAATATCTCTTTTTTTTCTTCATTTGTGTACTCACAATGATATGATTTCCCTTCCCTTCAAGATTCGCCGCGCCTAGCCATCAAACGGGAACAGTCCTTACTGCCAACCCGTCCCGTTGTGAGCATATAACCGCACCCGCCCGCTCACTAACACGGTGAGAGCCCTTTGCCGGTCTTTCCTGGAGGCACCGATATCCTCCTTTGGAATGAGATACACAGCACCGGCTTTGTTGGCCAAACCTGTCGCCTCGAATGCAAACTTGTCGTCCGTAAAGGTTACCTTGCCCGTGATCGGGCTGCCGCTCGGATTGTTTCCTGCAATATACCCGAACCCGATCCCCTTGTAATGATCTTCTATGTAAATCGTTTTTACCACTTCACCCACTTCTGGACCATCGTTGTCCACATCATTGTAGATCGTATAGCTGTCATTACCGGTATTGAATGTGATCACATAGTCGTTGTTGCGAGATATGGCCTTCTGCCTGGCCAACTGCATTTCAGTGAAGAGTTCCCTGGCAGCGCCGGTAGCCCTCGCTTTGGGGATATATTCTCTGTAGTTGGGAACCGCAATGGCCGCGATGATAGCCAGGACAGCCACGGCGATCATGAGTTCTACCAGGGTGAACCCTTTTTCGTGTCTCTTCATCACTCCACCTCGGGTAATCGAAACAGCAAGTTTTATGCCATCACGCACAAAACATGTTTTTCTTGCCATTTTTGATAAAGATATCATCACATTATGTAATAAATGGGCCGGATTTTGTCACAGAATGCTGATATCCTCTATCTATTAAGCTTTTTAATAACTATTAAATAATTTAAGGGTGCAGTCCCCCCACCCTTCCGGGCGGGGCTTGCGGGGAGCATACCGGTCAAAGGTATATCATATCACGGCTCTTTCGCTGGCAAGCCCAGTGCCTCGGCTATGGCCTCGGCCGTCCGCTGGACAAAACGATCAAAGTCTTTCCCTTTAAGGGGCTTATCCGGCGTAGGGACCGCATCCAGGTCTTCAGGGTGCACAAGCCGCGGGGCATTCTGAAGGGACGCTTTTGGCGCAATCTCGAATTCCGGGGGAAAGCGGTTCTCAAAATACATGGCCTGAAAACCGGCAAACTTCAGGGCATGGGCCGTGGCATTGAGGACCACCACATCGTCTTTGCCCACAATACCGAGCCCTTTCGCCTCGACCAGGCCGGCCAAGGTCTCACCGCCTTGGGTACAGGCAATGTGTCCGTTGCGGTTGGCGGTGAGCTGCCAGTCCATGATCGCCTGCTCCTCCACTTCTGCAAAGAAGATGGCCTGGTTGCCTGCTTTATGATTGTAGGTCTCCACCAGCTGAATCACGCGAGGCATGGAGACCGGGTTTCCGATCATGGCCGCTTGGGCTACACTGGGCCGGACCTTCACAGGCGCGAAGTGTCGCTTTGCAGGGTCTGGTTCCAGGTAATACCGATACACAGGGTTGGCGTGGGTCGATTGCACCCCAATGATCTTGGGAAGCCCGTCTATGATGCCAGCCTCAAAAAACTTCAAGAAACCGCTGATGATGGCTGTGATATTTCCAGCGTTTCCAATTGGCACCACCATGACCTTGCGGTCCATGTCGTAGTCAAAATCCTGGGCAATCTCGTAGGAATAAGACTCCTGGCCCCATATACGCCAGGCGTTCTTGGAGTTCATAAGTGCCACGTTGTATTGTTCAGAGAGGGCTTCCACGACCTTCATGGAATCGTCAAACACGCCAGGGATCTCAAAGACCACGGCGCCACTTCCCAGTGGCTGGGCCAGTTGCTGGGATGTGACCTTTTTATGGGGAAGTAATACGGCGGACTTCACCGCTGGCTGAAGATAAGCGGCATAAAGGGCAGCAGAAGCAGAGGTGTCGCCAGTCGATGCACACACGGCGAGCACATCACCCAGCTTGCCGGTGTTGACAAGAAACTTGATATAGCTCAGGGCGCTTGCCATGCCCCGATCCTTAAAAGACGCGCTCGGGTTCTGGCCTTCGTTCTTAAAGTAGAACCGGGCACCCACAAGGTCCTGGAGGTATGCGTTCGCCTCCACCATGGGGGTGTGCCCCTCGCCCAGGTAGATGATTGCATCCAGGGGCATCATCGGTCCTATAAACTCGTGGTATCGGTATATTCCCTGGAGTGCCGGGATATTGAGCATCTTCCGATAATCAAAGATCTGGTGCCAGGTGTCCGAGGGGATCTGCTTCAATCGGTCAAAGGCAAGGTCAGTCAGAAGAAGCACGCTCTTGCAGGCAGGACAGGTATAGAGGAGGCGATGGATGTCATACTCTGTCTCACAGTCCAGGCACCGGTAGACCACTTGACCGCTGACCTCAGGGAACAAGTAGGGCCGGATGTGTTGAGGGAAATCTTCGAAGATCATAAGAAAGAAGAATTTAGTTTATACTATCTTGCCTATCCCACCCGAGCAGAGAAATCCGAAACAAATCCAAAATACGAATTACCAAAACATCTGACTTTGGGCATGGTTACTTCAAGTAAGTTAGACCTTAGCTTTTGGTCATTCGAATTTTTGCGATTCGAAAATTGTTTCGGATTTCGATATTCTTATTTCGTATTTATACCTCTTGCCGTGGCTGGCTGGTTCCGGCCGGTTCCACTTCAGGGGCCAATTCTGTCAATGCCGTCCATATACGGCCTGAGCGCTTCTGGGATGACGACGGACCCGTCTTCTTGCTGTAAGTTTTCCAGAATCGCCACCACGGTCCGGCCCACGGCCAACCCAGACCCGTTCAGGGTGTGAACCAGTTCAGTTCCCTTTCTTCCTTTTCTCCGAAAGCGAATGTTGCCCCGTCTGGCCTGAAAATCCTCGAAGTTACTGCATGAAGAGATCTCCCTGTATTTCTGCTGCCCGGCCATCCAGACCTCGATATCATAGGTCTTGGCCGCGGAAAAGCCCATATCGCCTGTGCACAGCACCACAACTTGATAATGGAGCCCCAGGCGCTGAAGGATCATTTCGGCATCGTTCAAGAGCGTTTCAAGCTCATCATAGGAACTCTCCGGGGTCGTGAATTTTACGAGCTCTACCTTGTTGAACTGATGCTGTCTAATCAGTCCGCGGGTGTCCTTTCCGTAAGAACCCGCCTCAGACCTGAAGCACGGTGTGTAGGCCGTGTAAAACTTGGGAAGATTCTCTTCATCCAGGATTTCGTTTTGGTGGATATTGGTCACCGGCACCTCGGCCGTGGGCACCAGGTAATAGTCCCACCCTTCCAGCTTAAAAAGGTCCTCCTCGAACTTGGGAAGTTGGCCTGTGGCCGTTGTGCTGGTGCGATTTGTCATGAACGGAGGCAGGACTTCCAGGTATCCGTTTTCCCTGGTTTGCACATCCAACATGAAGTTGATCAGGGCACGCTCTAGCCGCGCCCCCAATCCAAGATAGAGGGCAAAACGTGCCCCGGCAATCTTGGCCGCGCGCTCAAAATCAAGAATTCCCAGCCTTTCTCCGATCTCCCAGTGCGGCAAAGGTTCAAAGTCAAAAGAACGACGTTCACCGAACGTCCTGATCACCACATTGTCCTCAGCATCTTTGCCTATCGGGACAGACGGATGCGGAAGATTGGGCAGTTCCATCAAAATCTTGTGGAGAGTTTGCTCGTGCTTAAACAACTCCTCGTCTAATGTTTTGATTTTCCGGGAAACCTCCTGCATCTGGACGATTAAGTTTGCGGGGTCTTGTTTTTCCCTGTTCATTTGGGCGATTTGCCCGGAGACTTTGTTGCGCGCGCGTTTCAGTTCTTCAACTTCAAGCAGGATGGACCGGCGTTTTGCATCACAGTCCATAAACAGACTAAGATCGTACGCTTGCCCACGCTTGCGGAGCGATGCCTGCACGAGTTCTATGTTTTGTCTAATGAACTTGGTCCCCAGCATACAGAATCGACTAACATGAACCTTTGATTTAGTCAATGATTATTATTACTTGACTTTATTCTATGTTTCTGTTATAAGGCCACACTTCGTGGGAAAGAATCTTCGGTACCTGGAGATGTCTCATGGAAGACGTAAAAGCAAAAAAGTCCGAAATTAGACGAAGTACCTTGGCTCGGCGCGATGCCCTCTCCAAGAAACAACACGCTGAGAAAAGTCGGGCTATCATGGGCCGGTTGTTGGAATTTGCCAACTTTCTGGAATCCAGGATAGTTCTCTTTTACGTAAGCTACAAGAGCGAGGTAGATACTGTACCCATGATCCACAGGGCATTAGCCCTCGAGAAGATTATCGTGCTGCCTCTAATTGATGTAGAAAAAAGAAAAATCGTACCTTTCAAGGTTGACAACCTCGATAGAGACACCGGACCCGGTTATCAGGGAATCCGTGAACCAATCCGCCAGCGATGCAAGCAGGTTCCCGTGAAACATATCAATCTGGCTATCATCCCGGGCATAGCCTTTGACGAACGAGGTGGCCGTATTGGCTACGGCACGGGCTTCTATGACAGGCTCATACCCCAGCTTGATATCACGACAAGAAAAGTAGCCCTCGCCTTTGAATGTCAAATAGTCCCCCAGATCCCCATGGAACCCCACGACCGGTATACGGACATCATCATCACAGAAAAGCGCATTATATATAAGATCTGATCGTAGGGTGTTTCCTAAACAACTGCCTGTTTGCCCTTCAAGGCGAGCCGTCAAGGCCTTGGGTGAAAGGTATTGCGGGCACACAATAGGCGGTTTTCTGTGTCCCAAATGGCTCGGAGGGTCCCGTTTCTCGTCAAGTAAATCAGGGTATTAGCTTGTGTGGATTCAGCAGTCGTCTGAGTCGCTCTAAGTTCTCCGTTTCCCCAATGCTGATAATTGTGTCGCCCGCCTGAAGTTTTGTTTGCGAGGAAGGGTTGAACAGCATATCTCCAGCGGCTTTTTTCACTGCCACAATAATCAGATCGAGTTCTTGACGAATTCCAGAGTCCTGTAAAGCAACATCAGTCAGCTTTGACGAACGATCAACAGGCATTTCCTCCATGTGAATGTCGCGGCTGGTATCCATCACGGTCAGCTCGAGAAAGTCAGTAACCGTGGGACTTAGAATGGTTTGGGCCATTCGGTGAGCTCCCATCCGATATGGACAAACGACCTTGCTGGCACCGGCTGCGAGCATCTTCCTTTCGGCCTGCTCTTCTCCTGCCCGGGCCAGAATAAACAGTTCACGATTAAGCTGCCTGGCACTCAGCGTCACGTACACGTTGTCGCTGTCCGTCTTCAACGCAGCGACTAATCCTCGAGCGCGTTCAATTCCCGCTCTGATCAGATTCTCTTCTTCCGTGGCTTCACCTGCAATGTGCAGAATGTTTTGCTCATCCAATTTGGAAACCCTCACCTCGTCGCGCTCTATCACAACAATATCCATGTTGCTCGAGAGAAGGGTATCGCACACCGCGCTACCCACACGCCCATAGCCACAAACAATGTAATGATCTCTCTGAGCACTGATCTTCTTTTCCAATTTACGCCTCCCCAATATTTCTCTGATGCGACCCTCCACCATGAAGCGGATGATGCTTCCTCCAAGATAAAACACAAAAGCGACCCCCACGGCAATGAGGGCCATGGTAAAGGTGCGGCCAGCCGGGGAAAGTCTTTGAACCTCACCGTATCCGACGGTGCTCAAGGTAATAACGGTCATGTAGAGGGAATCTCCGAATGGCCAGCCCTCTATGGTCATGTATCCGATAGCGCCACCCAGGAGCATGAAGACAAAAACCAGGATACCGATGACAAGGTAGGTGGTTCGGTCCAAGATCTACCTCCATTTACGCGAGAATATAGGGATGCTTCGTAAAATTCAATACATTTTTCACCGTCGAACCCGCTATGAAATTGAAGCTCCCTGCAGTTCCGATAAATCCAGATGGGTCACGATAAATCGGGACAGGGAATGCGCTCGCGGTTGCACTTCATTGACAAGAAGGGTTGGGGGGGGCGTCCCAATTCGAATAAGTAATAGCGTATCAGGGTGATGCGTTTGACGGGGACTGGATATATAGACGGGGCCTTCAGCTATTGCACTGCAAAGCACTAACGATACGGCTTGCCTTCTTGACCGGCTTGCTCCCCGGACACGCAGTGCTGCCGCACGGCAGAACCTCCGTCCTTTGGGGCGGGGAGGCTTCACGCCTCCTGCAGAGGTCGGTTACGCGGAGTTGAAACGCCCTCGCGTCCCTATCGATCGGGGCCGGCAATGCGATCGCTTTCAGGGTTCAATCTTTCTCGATTTTATTTTGCCTGAGCAGAACCCACCACTTGAACGCTGTATTCTGCAAAATCCGGAGCCAGATCAGAAAATAGAACCATAAAAGGAACTATTTTGCCCGCCGGGATCTCGAAGTTAGACCTGTCATCGCCCATTCTGTTCTGAAACTTACCGTCCATGGTAGCCATGTGTAGAGTTTGTAGCCCTTTATCGGACAAGATATTGCCACAGTAGGAAAGCTTCTCGGCAATAGCCTTTCCATCCTGTGAATAGAGAATTCCTTTTACTCTGATGAAGTTCCGGGATTCAGGATAGTCGTTCCTGACCATTCCTCTTATGACAAACACACGACCGGCCTTGCTGTTTTCAAGAAATTCAGTCGTGATTTGCTCGTCCATAATAGTTATGTGGAGGTTGCCAGGATCAATGGCCTCGGGCTGCGGCACACCCGTGAGAGATTGGAGAAACGGAACCTTTTCCTTTAGAAGAACGTAGGCGCCAAAAGCCCCTCCAGCCAGAAGGCCGAATACTAAAAGAATCATGACCGACGCGCTTAGGCGCTTTTTTTCTGGTGGCGCTTGCTCGGCCACCGGAGGGGGCATGGGTTCTTCCTCGACTAGCCCCACCTCGGTCTCTTCCTCGGCCTCAGCTTCCTCAACCATTTCTTCTTCCCACACCGGCTCAGGTGCCTCCTCAACAGCAGGCACTTCGTCAACCACGGCGGGTTCTTCAGCACCAGGCTCTTCGTCAACGCTGAGCTCTTCAAACTCCATGGCTTCTTCAGCCGGTTTCTCAGCAGCTGGTTCTTCAGCCTCCAGGAGGTCAAAATCAAGAACTTCTTCCCCAGAGGCTTCTTCTGAAACCGGCTCAGGTTCTTCAGCGGCCTCCTCTACAGCACGGCTGATTGCTTCGAGGTCAAGTTCTTCTGAAGGGGCTTCCTCCTCAGACTCGGGGGTCTCTTCTGCAACCGTTTCTTCTTCTGTCTCCGTAGGTGCTTCAACCTCAGGTTTCTCTTCAAGGCCTAGTGCTTCGAAATCAAATTCTTCTTCAGCCGGTTCTTCGGTCGCTGAGATTTCGACAGCATCTTCTTCCAGTTCCAACGAAGGTTCAGACTCTTCAACTGGGGTGGACTTATGCACGGTAAATACGTTTTCGCACTCGGAACATTTGACCTCAGAGCCTGATTCCTGGATCAGCTCCTCGTCAAGGTCGAAGGCAGTATTGCATTTTTCACAGGTTACGATCATGGCAGGCCCCTTTCGTTTACGGTTTTAGACGGTAGATTTCCGGTAACCCCCGATATTTTTGATCAAAGTCAAGACCGTATCCCACTAAGAATCCACCCTCAACCACATGCCCGACATAGTCTATGGGTACTTGCACCTGACGACGTTCAATTTTGTCGATAAAGGCACACACCTTGATGGATTTTGGATGGAATTGCTTCAGATACTTCAGCAAGAAGTCAACGGTCAGACCAGAGTCGACAATGTCTTCAACGACAAGGACATCCCGATCCTTCAAGTCGAGTTCGATCTCCTTCGTGGTCTGGATGTTTCCAGAAGATACCGTTCCAGAGCCATAACTGGCCAGACGCACAAAATCAATCTGGACCGAAACAGTTAGTTCTCGCACGAGGTCAGCCAAGAAAACAAAAACCCCGTTTAGGACGCCGATGATGCAAAGATCTTTTCCAGTATAGTCCTCTGATATCTCTCGTGCAAGGCTTTTGACCTTTTGTGCGATTTCATCCCTGGACATTACGGGGACTAATTCTTCCGGCATTGATTAAACCTAGACGCCAGCCTCTGAGAGGTCCTGAATGAGGTTCTTCTGTTTCTTCGTCAAGCGTTTAGGGATCTTGACCAGGATGCGCGCATATAGATCTCCCCTTTGGCCCGTTTTCATTTCAGGAAGGCCGTATCCCTTCATGCGAAATTTCGCTTGATGCTGTGTCCCGGGAGGTATTTTCAGGTTCAAGTGCTTACCATCTATCGTTGGAATCTGGATTTGTGTCCCCAAGAGAGCTGCAGTCAATTTGACTTCTCTATCAATATAAACGTGATGCCCGACCACACTGAAGACGGGATCATCAAGCACCTTGGCCTGAATGTAAAGGTCTCCGGGCGGCCCGCCAAGTGGCCCAGGCTGCCCCTTCCCAGCCAACCGAAGCTTTTTCCCGCTCACCATCCCCTTCGGGAGCTTAACATTGATCTTTTTCCGCTGGCCCCCTTCCTCCAGTGCTATCGTCTTGGTGGTGCCCTGTAGCACATCTTGGAGGGTTAGCGGCATTTCATACACCAAGTCCGATCCTTTGACTTGAGCCCTTTGGCCCGCAGTATAGGTTCCAAAGGGATCTCCCCCAAAACTAAATCCGAATCTTCGACCAGCACCGCCACCGCCCATAAATACATTTGCAAAGCTACCGTTATCGAAACCAAACTCCTTGAAGATATCGCCGAAGTTGAAGCCCCGGAATATGTCCTCTTGGGAGTAACGCTGCCGGAAACCGGAAGCACCAAACGTATCATACTGCTTCCGTTTCTCTTTGTCACTTAACACAGCATAGGCCTCGCTGACCTTCTTGAACATTTCCTCTGCAGACTTATCCCCTTTAGTGCGATCAGGATGGTATTTCATGGCGAGCTTGCGGTAGGCCTTCTTGATCTCACCGTCGTCGGCTTTCTTATCAACACCCAGAATCTTGTAGTAATCGGTGTCGGACATCTAGTAATCCTCTTTATACAGAAGCCTGGAACTGCCTGATAAGTTATGATATCTGTGGTAAATATAACTTGGTGCCTTACAATGTCAAGGAAATAACCGTCTTCTAACCCTTCTGAGGGTGAGGCAAAAAGGTCCTCGGTTTCGTCGCTTCGCTCGCGGTTATACGTTTACTATTGAACCTATTCGAAATGCCAATGTAACACGGTTCTCAAGGCGCAAATTCCACACGAAATGCTGCTTCTTAAGCTGGTGGGCGAAACCCTGCGGCAAAGAGATCCAAAGGTGAAGCTCCCTGCAATTAGCCCTGTTGAACGGTAACAGATAGCGGATTCCTCGCAACGGCTCGACTCAGCGCGTCGAAGTCTCGCTGCCGGAAACTTGAACTTTTTTCGGTTTGCCCGCTTCCCATGTCGGGTGTTATGCCCTTATAGGAAATGGATGACGAAACAGGCTGCACAAGGCACTGAGAGGTCATGAATACATCTTTTGATCAAACATCGAGAGAAAAGCTCTCTGTGGACATCATCGAGAAAAGCCTTACGACCCGATGGCTCGGCCAGCACGTCATCCATTACTTTGACGTGGTCGGATCGACCAACACCGAGGCGAAGCGACTGGCTCGAGAAGGGGCTCCGGAAGGAACATTGATAGTTGCTGACGCGCAAACCAAGGGTCGTGGGCGTCTGGGGCGCTCCTGGGTCTCTCCTCCGGGGACCGGACTATATCTTTCCATCATACTGAGGCCTGACTGCCCTGCGGACTGGCTTCCCAAGCTTACATTAACCACTGGCATTGCTGTAGCTTCTGCTATCCGGCAAACTGGACTAATGCCTCAGCTCAAATGGCCAAACGACATCCTGATTGCTGATCGGAAGGTGGGGGGTATCTTAACGGAAGCCGTATTTGACAGGAAACGAATCAACTTCGCTGTCCTTGGCATCGGGGTAAACGTGAATATGGAACGTAATGAGCTCCCCATCTCTATCCGAAACCTGGCCATATCTCTTAGACTCGGCCTTGGCGAACCACTCTCACGGATTCATCTCATTCAATCGCTACTGCAGCAGATGGAACAATGGTACGAGTCGTTTCAAACGGGGCTCTTTACAACCATCCTTGAGACGTGGTGCAAATTTGACGCCACCCTGGGAAGGGAGGTTGAGGTATTCCTCCCGGAAAAAAGACTCATGGGTGTAGCCGAAGCATTGGGCCCAGATGGCACCCTCCTGATTCGCGACAAAACCGACTCCCTTCACAGTATTGTGGCAGGGGATGTTGTGTATTGTCGTGTGAAGCCAAGTGATTTTAAGTCATAAGCCCGATAGCTCCCGATGAGATGTAGTTGATGCCGATGATCTTGACTCCTCTATGTTTTCTGTGTTACGTGCGTGAAACAAAAACAGGATGCATCCTGTGATAGATCACCCAACGACAACCGCACATCAAGCCCGGTATGACAGTCGAGCATTGACGAATCCGGATAAGATAAACTGACCGAACCGGTGAACAGGAAAGGAGTTACAAGGTGGATGTTGTCGTCTTACTGAAACAAGTGCCTGATACTGAGACTTTGATCCAAATTTCTGAAGACAAAGCCTCCATCACGACAAAAGATGTTAAATGGGTCATTAATCCGTATGACGAATTCGCTGTTGAAGAAGGGCTCCGGATCAAGGAAAAGCATGGTGGAAAGGTAACCATCCTTTCTGTGGGACCCGAACGAGCCGTCCAGTCTATCCGGACGGCGTTGGCCATGGGGGCAGAAGAGGGCGTGTTGATCGACGACCCAGCCACCCAAGGCAGCGATGCGCTCGGTACGGCTAAGGTGCTGGCTGCAGCCTTAAAACAGATGGACTACGATGTTATTATAGCTGGTCAAAGGGCTGTAGATGTGGATGGCTACCAGGTCCCCGCGGCCGTTGCAGAACTTCTTGGGATCGCCCAGGTTTCCATGGTCATTAAGCAAGAAATCAAGGACGGCAAGATCAGGTGTGAGCGCACCGTTGAGGGAGGCATTGTGGTGGTCGAGGCTGACCTGCCTGCCCTTTTTACCACACAAAGAGGTATCAATGAACCACGATATGCCTCATTGCCAGGCATTATGAAGGCAAAAAAGAAGCCTTTGGCCAGCAAGACGTTGAGTGATCTTGGGGTAGACCCGAGCGACGTAGGAGCAGGGCACACAAAATGCCGCGTCACGAACCTGGCCTTCCCACCAGAAAGGTCCCCCGGAAGGATCATCGAGGGGGAAACAGTTGAAGCCAAGGCGACCGAACTGGTGAGATTGCTTGCTGAAGAGGCTAAAGTGATTTGAACCCTGCGCTCTTCTGATGTATGCCCCAATACTCCAGGACGCCTACATTCCATGATCAGCGCAACATTGGTTTACAACGAATAACCATATCTTCAACGGGAACAGCGAGCGCATTCTCAGTCCCGATAAATCCCGGTTCATCGGGGCTGCAGGGAGCTTCAATGACGATAAAGAGGAGAAAAGATTATGGCACACGGCGTTTTGGTGTTTGCAGAACAGGTTGACGCAACTTTTCGGAAGGTTGCCTTTGAAGCCGTAAGCGAAGGAAGGCGGCTGGCCGACACTCTTGGGGAAACGGTTACGGCAATCGTACTCGGCCATGGTGTAGACGGCATGGCCGGAGAACTCGGGAAATATGGGGCAGACAAGATTCTGGTGGGGGATGATTCGGCTCTGGAGGACTACACCACAGATGCTTACACCAATGTGCTTTTCGACATTGCCAAGAACAGCGACCCCAGGATCTTGGTATTGGGCGCTACAAGTCAAGGGAAAGACCTGTCTGCGCGGCTGGCAGCGCGTTTGGGAGTTGGTCTTGCGATGGATTGCATCGCGTTGGGCATAGACGAAGAAAAGCTGATTGCCACCAAACCTATGTACGGGGGCAAGATCCTTGCCCAGGTTGCCATAGACGGTGTGCCGCAGATGTCAGCCATCCGTCCCAACGTCATGGAGATCACGGAGACAGCAAAGGCAGGGGATGTGGAACGGATTGAAGTGAACCCGGGTGCCGTCAGCACGCGGGTGGTAGAAAAGAGACTGGAGGCCGCCTCAAGGGCAGATCTGACCGAAGCCGATGTCGTTGTGTCAGGCGGCCGCGGGATGGGAGGCCCTGACTTTAGCCTCGTTGAGGAACTGGCCGACATTCTGGGCGGTACGGTGGGAGCGTCGAGATCAGCAGTAGACGAAGGGTGGCGCCCTCATTCTGATCAGGTGGGCCAGACAGGCAAGGTGGTCTCCCCAAACCTTTACATTGCTTGTGGCATCTCCGGGGCCATCCAGCACCTGGCTGGGATGGGGGCTTCAAAGTATATTGTAGCTATTAACAAAGATCCAGAAGCACCAATCTTCAACAAGGCTGATTACGGTATTGTGGGAGACCTATTTGAGGTGGTTCCAGCTATCATAGCTGCATTGAAAAAGCTAAAATCTTGAGAAAAATAGGCAATGGCAATGGGGAGCAAGGCAGCAACATTGCCTTGCTCTTTGATTTTTGGCCTGTTATTCCCTATTCGCCTGGCACCAGCGGTAAATGGCAACCCGTCAGGTGCAACGGGAGAGGGTTACCGCAACGGGCCGCTTAACCGGTTCCTGATTTACGAAGCATGAAAGTACATTTCATCAGTTTAGGTTGTCCGAGGAATCTAGTGGACACCGAAATAATGCTTGGCCGACTCCTTGAGGCGGGCCACACGATTGTGTCTGGGGAGTCAGAAGCAGACTGTGTTGCGATAAACACATGCGGCTTCATTGAGCCAGCGGTGAGGGAGTCAATTGATGTCATGCTTGAAATGGGGGCGTGGAAACAACAATGCGAGGGCCGCAGACTTATTGTGGTGGGTTGTCTTCCGCAACGTTACGGCGTGGATCTGGCCAAGGCCATGCCGGAGGTGGATGTCTTCCTCGGAACGGGGGCCTTTGAACGAATCGTTGGAGCAGCTGAGGGCTCATTGAACGGGAGGCGCATCTTACTGCCGGACCCCGGTCAAGTTCCCATCCAAGATACATCTCTTCCAAGGTTCTACACGACCGCCCCGCACACAGCTTATCTGAAGATTGCCGAGGGGTGCTCCAACCGATGTACGTACTGCATCATTCCAAAACTGAAAGGCCCCCACAAAAGTCGACCTATGGCACAGGTGCTTTCCGAAGCCACCTTACTCGTGGAGTCAGGTGTTAAGGAACTCATACTTGTGGCCCAGAACACCACGGCCTATGGCAAGGACCTGGGGCTTGGTTATGGGCTGGAGCACCTCTTGGAAAGACTGACACACATCGCCGGGTTGGCGTGGGTACGCATCCTCTATGGTCACCCGGACCATGTTACAGAATCGCTCATAGAGGTAATCGCTTCGCACGGCGAGCTCTGTTCCTATTTTGATGTTCCTATCCAGCACATCAGTCAGCCAGTCTTAAAAAGGATGGGCAGGCGTAACAACAGTGCAGCCATATTCGAGCTCTTTGAAGGCATTCGCAGGACAATACCTGACGCTGCCCTGCGCACCACATTAATGGTTGGTTTTCCGGGGGAGTCCGACCATGACTTCGAATCCCTGCTCGATCTGGTTGAAAGAGTCCGCTTTGATCATCTGGGTGCTTTTGTCTATTCTAATGAAAAAGACCTTGCATCAAACGTCTTGAAAAACCATGTGCCCGATGCAGTGAAGCAGGAACGTTTTGATCGGCTTATGTCACGGCAAGCTGAAATTTCCAGGGAAAACAACCAGAAATACCTTGGCAAAACTCTCCAGGTCCTTGTAGAGGGCCCCGCAGAGGGGACGGACTCCCTGCTGAAAGGAAGAACCTACTTTCAAGCGCCGGACATTGATGGTTTTGTGTATATCTGTGAAGGATCCGCCGAACCCGGAACTTTCACCCATGTGCGAATCGCTGAGGCCTCCGAATATGACCTGAGAGGAGCGATTGTATGAAGGGCCTGAAGGAAACGATCTTGGAATCGGTGCAACAAGACCTGGCGGAAATTGAGGTGGCCCTGACCCAGAACCTTGAGCCCTATCTTTCCATGGTGTCCCATGTAGCCAAATATATTATGTTTAGCGGTGGGAAACGGATTCGCCCACTTCTTATGGTACTTTCAGCAAGACTTTGCGGCTACAAGGGAAACCATGATAAGACCCTGTCCGTTGTGTTTGAATACCTTCATGCTGCCACGCTGCTTCATGATGACGTGGTGGACGATGCTGCTGTGCGACGCGGCAACCCTGTGGCCCATTCCATTTGGGGAAGCCCGGCTACGGTTCTAGTAGGAGACTTCCTGCTCGCCCGCTCCATTGCTATTGCAGCAAAAACAGATTCTGTTCCCATTATTGACATCCTCGCCCACACAACAGCCCAAATGTCCGAGGGAGAAATACACCAGTTGTTGCACAGGGGAGATCTCGCTGTAGACGAGGCAGCTTACATGGAAGTAATCAGGCGAAAGACGGCCTGCCTGATTCAGGCAGCGTGCCAAGTGGGAGCATTGCTTGCCGGGGCGCCAGAGGAACACGTAGAGGCACTACGCGACTATGGATATCAGCTCGGCATAGCCTTTCAAATGGCAGACGATATACTTGATTATACTGCGGACACGAGAATACTCGGAAAGCCTATAGGAACGGATCTCAGGGAAGGGAAGCTGACTTTACCCGTCATCTACGCGTTAAATCAAGCTACCGGGGAGGACCACAGACGCCTGGAAATTACCATTCGAGAAACGGACATGACAAAAGCGGACTTTGAGACCGTGTTGAAGCTTATCAACAAGTACGGCGGTATCGCATATACCAGAGAGCGTGCCCAGGACCACATCAAACAAGCAAAAACGTGCCTTGATATCTTTGGCCCTTCACAACCCCGAAAGCTCCTGGAGCAGATAGCTGACTATGTATTAACCCGGCAGATGTAGTTCCTCCTTTAAGTTTGAGGACAGCCTGCTCGTTTCGCCCATCTCCAGAAGGTCGTCACCCATTAGCAGTTCGTTCTTCCAGGATTGCCAAACCAACGAGGGCATGCCCTATGAAGTGCCCCTGTTCCTGATTGGTGATATGCATGATTTGTGTTTTTAGGTTTGCTGTTGGATTTTTTAGGTCAACCGGATGGTATTTTAGATTGATGACGTCACCGACCTTCAAATGTTTCAACAGATCGGAATCCTCTTTAACCACAACACACATGCCCTGTTGGGATAGGTTCCATATTCTGAACTGGTATATGTACTCAGCACCGGATACCGAAAATTCGACACTATAATACTCATCTATTCTGGTCCTGGTTTCAGATCTTCTTTCCCCAGACTCGGACATCACGCCATTCTCCTTATTTTGCTCTGATGTCTCGTCTTACTTGCCCAGTCCCTGATGGTGCGAACATTTTTCATTCAGCCAACCATCGCAGGCAAGTAGAAAAAGAGCCCCGCAAGAGAAAAGAGGCAGTGCAACGTTACTTATATACCCAAAGGAGTATGGAAAAGCAATGGTATTTGTTTCAGGCGAACCCATTTGACCAGTCGATACCCTGCACGCGCCTCCCTCCCAGCCTCCAAGGCTGTAGGATTGATGCTTTCTGCAGTCCCGATAAGTCCCGATGAATTGGGATAAATCGGGACAGGGAATGCGCTCGCTGTTGCAGTGCAGAATAGGCAGCCAGCGGCAAGTCCCAACAAAAAGTTTGTTGACATGCAGTGAATATTGTGATTTTAGTAGTGGCATTTGTATAAATAAGTTTTTGTGTGAGGATCTGTCATGCGTTTATTGCTGCCTGGCCTTTTGCTTCTTCTTGGGCTTCTTCAGGGAGGGGTCTGCCTGCGGTAATTCACGCACATTTCAGATGATGACGGGCCGCAGGCAGAAGAACCTGCGGCTTTTTTTTGGTCACAGGGTCCTTGTCGGGATGGTTAACTCTAAGCCATATAACCGTGCGATCCAGTGGAGAGATGAGGCGAATGGGCCTCAATCTTGTTGAAGAGGAAGGGGATCTTGGCAAGCTTGCAAACAACCATAGTTGGAAGAAAAAAGAATACCACACGGAGGAACCCATGGAAAAGATCTTTGTTTTTGACACAACATTGAGAGATGGTGAACAGATACCAGGGGCATGCCTTAACCCCCGAGAGAAGCTGGAAGTCGCCTTGCAATTAGCCCGTCTGGGCGTGGATGCCATTGAGGCCGGGTTTCCGATTTCATCTCCGGGTGATTTTGAGGCCGTGAAGGCGATTGCCGAGAAGGTGAAGGGCCCTACCATCGTGGCATTGGCGCGCGCGGTTCCTGAAGACATTGATGCAGCCTGGAATGCCATAAAGGGTGCTGAAAAAGCACGAATTCACGTGTTCCTGCCATCGTCAGACATTCATATCCAGAAGAAGTTTGGTACGGATCGAAAAAAGCAGTTAGAGCGAGGCCTTGAGGCGTTAAAGTACGCCAAATCTCTCTGTCCTGAGATAGAGTACTCTCCTGAGGATGCTTCTAGGACTGATCCGGAATATCTGGTTAATGTTGTAGAACAGGTCGTTGCTGCTGGTGCTACCGTGGTTAACATCCCAGACACGGTTGGTTATGCGGTTCCCGAACAGTTTGGCCAACTGATCGCTTATCTGAAGGAAAATGTTTCAGAGATCGACAGAATCGTTCTCAGTGTTCACTGCCATAATGACCTAGGCTTGGCTACGGCCAATACCTTAGCCGCCATAGAAAATGGAGCAAGGCAAGTCGAGTGCACGATGAACGGCCTTGGAGAAAGGGCGGGAAATGCCTCCTTAGAGGAGCTGGTCATGGCCATTAAGACCCGGAAAGACTTCTTCAACTTCTTCACCACGGTCAATACCCCGGAGATTATGAAGACCAGTAAGTTGGTCAGCCGGTTGATGGGAATGCCGGTTCAGGCCAACAAGGCCATTGTAGGCGCAAATGCCTTTGCCCATTCTTCTGGGATTCACCAGGACGGTATCCTAAAGGATCGTTCCACGTATGAGGTTATCCGCCCAGAGGACGTGGGGATCACTGCGCACGCTATGGTCCTGACGGCAAGATCGGGGAGGCACGCACTCAAACAGAAAATTTCTGATATGGGCTATGATCTTGGAAAACAAGAGTTTGAGACGGTTTACGATCAGTTCCTGTCTGTTGCTGATAAGAAAAAGCGGGTCTACGATGAGGACGTGGCTGTCATTGTCCAGGACGTCATTTTTGCCCAAGTAGATCATGGCGGCAGACTATACGAACTTGAATCATACAAAGTGGCCACGGGCAACGGAGAGGTTCCTGAGGCCCGGGTGAGGATCCAACGGGAGGAAGTGATTCTGGAGGCGAGTTCTCAGGGTGACGGTCCTATCGACGCTATCTTCAAGGCGATTGACAAGGTTGTGGGAGCTTATCACAAACTTGAAGACTTTCAGGTCAAGGCCGTGACCGAAACCAAGGAGGCGATGGGTGTGGCCACGGTACGGGTCTCTCGTGAGGGTTTTCGTGCCTTGGGCAGGGGATCCAGCACAGATATCCTCAAGGCAAGTGCCAAGGCTTACGTGCAGGCCATCAATCGGCTCTATTGGTTGATACAGCGTGATTCTGAAGCTCGTCAATCGGGCGGCGATGTTTCGTCTCCAAACAGGTCTTCCATACCTTCCACCGCATGACGTTGCGCCAAAAGGGGCTTTCATGCCTGTGAGGTCCCTTTTGGCGGCCTTTTTTAAGTCCCATTTTGCAATTGATAAATTCCGTGAATCAGGGTATATGGGCCGGGTGCGGGGTCCTCGAGAAGCCTCATTGGAATCTGATCAATTTCACACGCACCAAGTGATCTGGTTCATTGATGCAGGCTTTGTAGGGATCTATGATTGAGCTGACCCGCGTTAGACTGGCACCCACCAATTTTTTTGCATTTTCGGTAAATCCTGCTGGAGTGAGCATTCTAAATAGGGATGGAAGGAGAGGGAATGATGGAAAAAAGCAAATTGGTCGTTATTGCTCTTATTGGACTTATGCTTGTTTTTCCAGCAACGGAAGGGTTTTTAGCAGAATCACAAGAGGTTGTTCAAAATATTGGCACCTATGGAAGCATTAACTGGTCCGAGGGAATTGTAACTGCTGTGGGAATTGGATCGCCGCCTGAAAAGTATTACGGGAAGCCACAGGCCCCTGCGATGGCTCTCAGGTCAGCTCAGCTTAACGCTTACCGCAATCTGCTGGAGGTTATCAAGGGGGTGAGAATCAACTCAGTGACTGTAGTTGAAGACTCCATGGTTGCCAGCGACGTGATCCGGTCACAGGTGGACGGGATGGTTAAAGGGGCCCAAGCCATCCAGAGGGAATATCTTTCAGACGGGACGGTGGAGGTGACCGTGGCTATGAGCCTTCGCGGCGGGTTTGCCCAGCTCATGCTCCCCCAGGATATCAAACAGTTACCAGAGATCAAGACAATTGCTCCAGCGCCTCCTGCAGACTCAGGGGAAGAAACGGTGGGGGGAGTAGCGGTGCCCGCGCCGCCGCAACCCGCGATCCCGACTCCGGCACCAGCCATCTACACCGGACTCGTGGTGGATGCTTGCGGTTTAGGCGCCCGTCCGGCTATGGCCCCCAAGATTCTTGACGAGAGAGGACAGGAAGTCTACGGTTCTGCCTATGTGAGCCGGGAATTCGCTGTTCAACAGGGAATGGCTGGATATGCAAAAGATCTAACGGCGTCCCAAACCAATCCTCGGGTGACCAATCAGCCGTTGACCGTCAAGGGTCTGAAGACAGAAGGGCCGAGTCGGGCCGATTTCGTCATCAGCAATGCGGATGCAGATACGATTCGAGGTGCATCCGAGAACTTGTCCTTCTTGAGGAAGTGCCGCGTCATGATTGTTGTGGACTGAGCAGGCATCATACAATGGGTGTCTTACTTCGAATAACGATTTACTGGCAACGAATCAGGGGGTGTAGGCTATGATAAAGACCAAGACTAAAGCGATAGTCGTAATACTAACCGGGGTTTGGCTGGTCGCCATTTTTTCCCGGGGATGTGCTCTTAAAGTCCGCGCCCCAGAGAGTCTCCTGGACACGCCCGAACATCATGTGCAGAGTGGGATGAAACTTCTCAAGCTGGGTAAATACGATGATGCCATGCGCGAATTTGAATTGGCCAAGGAGATAGATCCAGAGTTTTCAGGGGCTTACGTCGGCGCCGGATTGGTCCTTGCACACAAGGGGGAATTCAAAGAGGGAATCGAGGATATGGACAAGGCCGTTGACCTGGCAAAGGCCATGGAAGCAAAGGTCGATGCCAACGTGGGTCTGATAAGGCTGTATCTAATGGGGAAGGAGTTAGCTCACAAGAAATGGCTTAAGAAGGCAAAGGGTGCCTATGAAGGGGCGATCGATATTTTACCTGAAGCTTCTGCTGCCCATTACTATATGGGAGAATGCTACAAAGAGGCCTTGGACTTTGAGCATGCAAGCCAACTTTTCAAAGTGGTCCTGGATATCAATGACGGGTTCGTGGTCGAGGCGAATGATGCATGGAAGCTGCTCCAGAGGATACAAAGAGCAGCACCTGGCACCATGATTGGCAAGAAGATTGCCCTCGTGGATCAGATCACCCGTGCAGATATTGCAGCGCTTTTTATCCAAGAACTCAAGATAGATGAGATCTTCGCAATAAAGAAGGTGTTTGACACGCGTTTTAAAAGCCCGGAGAAGCCGTTTGTAACGGAACAGTTAGCCAAGACGTCACCGGCGCTCGACATTGCAGACCACGTGTTAAGAACAGATGTCGAAGCTGTAATGGAGTTGGGTATTAAAGGGCTAGGGCCATATCCGGATCACACGTTTAAGCCCGACGAGAAGATTGCCCGGGCCGAGTATGCTATGATGATCGAGGATATCCTGATCAAGGTAACGGGAGACCAAGAAATTGCCACCAAGTTCATCGGCAGCCCATCGCCTTTTCCAGATTTAAGGAATGACCTTCCTTACTATAATGCTGTGATGGTCAGCACGACCCGAAGCATTATGGAAACCAAGGATATGACTACCGGCGAGTTTGACCCGATGGGCTCGGTTTCAGGGGCTGATGCCTTGCTTATCATACGCAAACTAAGAGCTGTGATCAATCCGTAAGACTGTGGATCTCGAAGAGCATGGCGCAGAGTGCTAAGAGCAAAGCATAGAAAATGCTTTGCCCGCGGCGCTTTGCGACGTTTAATATCGGATGAAATGTCTCAAGAAACATTTTGGTTTGGTCTTACTCGTGCTGAGTTGTGCGGGAGCATTCAACCCCTTGGCCTGGGGCCAAGAGGCTCTCCGACTCGCAGAGTCAAGGCTCCCAGCGGATGCCTTCTCTGCAAATCCGGGATCTTCTGGGTTTCCAGCCGGGGTCGAAGCTGGGCAAGGGACCAGTCAGACGAGGACCGTACACGTTATTGGTAGAGGCACGATTTATCGCGATAATGTCGCCAGGGCAAGAGATAATGCTATAGCAGACGCCTTACAAGGCGTGGTGGAAGCAGCGATCGGCCTCCTGGTCTCCCCATCCTGGGTCGTACAAAACTTTCAGCTCTTGAGTGATCGGGTCTACAATGAAACTGAGGCCTTTATTCATGACTACAAAGTCCTAACGGAGTCTAAGTCCGGAAGATACTATCGTGTGGTAGTGCAGGCCACCGTTTCGATGCATGCTATTGAAGAGAAACTTTCAAGTGTCGGTATCCTGGCCATGCGTGACGAGATGCCAGAAGTCATCTTTTTTTTGTCCGAGCAGAATATTGGTGAGCCTTCTCCGCGATATTGGTGGGGAAAAACACCATTCGGTCAAGATAGGTCGGTGACCGAAAATGTCATTGCAGAGTACATGGGCAAAAAGGGTTTTATCATTGTGGACCGGGCATCGGTGGCTCAGGATGTTCAGCTCGGGCGAGAATACGCGGGTCCCGAGTTGACCGATGATGCTGCTTTGAAGCTGGGGCGAAAGTTTCGTGCTGATCTGGTTATCGTCGGCAAGGCCGTGGCTCGACATACTGGAGACCCCTCTGACAACAACATGAAGTCCATTCAGGCCACAGTGTGGACGCGTGCGATCAACGCCGACACAGGAACCATAATTGCTTCATCTGACGAGACCAAGGGTTTGGTTGGTCGGAATGATGGGGCTGGAGGAGGGAAAGCTCTTATCCTCTCTGCCTCAGCAGTTGCTGAGGATCTCACGAGGCAAATTGTGGCCAACTGGGGCAAGGAGGTGAGTCACTCCGTTTTGGTGGAATTGGTTGTAGACGGCATTAAGGAGTATGCTGATTTCGTCAGGTTTAGAAAACATCTCAGAAATGACATTCGGGGCGTCAGAAATGTGTATTTGCGAAGTATCAGTGCTGGTGGCGCAATAATGGATGTAGATATTATGGGAAGTGCTAAGGTTTTAGCTGATGACCTGATGTTGCAGCCCTTTGAGAATCTTGTGGTCAACATTTTAGAAGTGTCTGAAGAAGGGGTGAGGCTTGAGCTGATACCCGACGGCATGTCCGATTCGTAAAACAAAGAGAGTCTCTGCGTGCATCGCAGCTGTCAAAGAGTTGACGTCAAACGGGTTTAAAAATGACCCGACTCCCAGGCGAAGACCCAACGAACGGCGTAACCCACAGATGATAGACGTTGACGGCAAATAACAGATAACAAATGACGAATAAGCGAAGGCTCTCACCCGGTTGCGGGATTACACCCTGTTACGATGGAAGAGTGGACTTATATTGTTAGGGCTATGCAGCAGATCGTTGTTGCCGGACGAAACAGTCACAAAACCCTTTCGTTTTGACCCTCAAGTGGACGCAGATGACTGGGTGCGATGGAACCAGGCGTGCGACCGAATGTATCCTTAATTGTGCGTGAATACAATGAAGCCCATGGAAACATATGAAGATAAAACAACATCTTTACTACAACTTGGAGTTTTGCAACGCCTCTATCAGCGAACCGCCACTTGCTTCTTAGATCTTCATTGTGTTTACCATTAAGGTGCAATAAGCGTGAGGGACCCTATTCCCATAAACGTTCCGAATACACTGACGCTTCTGCGTGTCCTGTTGACGCCCCTATTTGCGATCTTCCTGATCAAACACCTCTGGAATTTCGCCCTGTTGGCCTTTGCAATTGCTGCGTTTAGTGATGGTGTAGATGGACTTGTAGCCCGTCTTTTTCGTCAGAAGACCACGCTCGGGGCCTTCCTAGACCCGGCTGCTGACAAGCTGCTGTTGGTCACTGCGTTTGTGACCTTAGCGATTCAGGAGGTGATTCCGAGCTGGCTCGCTGTCATTGTGATCTCACGCGATGTCATTATCCTGTTTGGGGTAGCTCTTTTTACCGTCACTGGTCGCACGTTTGTGCCCAGGCCATCCATCCTTAGCAAGATCACAACGGTGGCCCAGGTAGCCAGCGTGCTTTTTGTCCTGGTGGGGCACCATGCACCCAGTGTAGCTCACGCTTACATTCAGTCCCCGCTGTTCTGGTTTACGGCTGGCATGACCATGGTTTCTGGCTTTCAATATATCTATAGAGGCCTGAATATTCTGCAAGAAGAATCTTGACGGCGGCCCTTGAGCCCCCCTACATCCTGCTGTAGACGCTGTATTTTTCTTGACACTATCCCCGATACTTGATAGCCAACAAGTACACAGGCACGTAGCTCAGGGGGAGAGCGCTACCCTGACACGGTAGAGGTCACGAGTTCAAATCTCGTCGTGCCTACCAGTGAAATCAGGGACTTAAGACATTCGGAAGAATGTCTTTTTTCGTTTCTGCTACCATCCCCGCCGAAAATAGCAGTATCTGGAATTTGGCATATAGCGGTTGTCAGAATAACGTTCCGATAAGAATAGATGACAATTGAAAATACTATTTGGCTCACTTGTGGGTGTGCAATTTTAGGATTTTTGACCTGCAACAGCGAGCGCATTCCCTGTAGCTTGCTACAGGGTCAGCGAGCGACTCTAAAAATGGTCCCCTTCCTTACAGTCGAAGATTCCCTGCAGCTTGCTGCAGGGAGCTTCAATTCTCCTGGCTAAATCGC
>JBFEUB010000001.1:0-46848 GCA_041547605.1 Desulfobacteria bacterium | reverse complement strand
TCTCCAAAATTGCACAATGTCGTTCGCCAAATAATATTTTCAATCATCAACGACTTGCGAGCAAACGGAACATATTTTTGACAATCAGTCTAGAAATCTACTGCCTGTTTCGTGCTGGGTGACGGCGCTGTCCAAATACTTATCTTCTTCTTGGCAGGTTCCCGGGTAGTAAAGTAGAATATATGTTCAGAGGATGGCTTGAGGAACAACAGCCTTGTGGAGGGTCTATTCTTAGTTGCTCAACGGGATGCGACCTCATGCAGTGCAGACAATAATCGAGAAAAGAGCTCTGGAGCATCTCTGTTTTCTTTGAACAGATTGACCAAAAAAACATCGTCCCGAGCCTTGACTTTCTGGATGAATAGATTTCCTTTTTGTGCAATGGAACCGATCACGTAATGGTCTGAATCCAGAATCTTCATCAAGGTCCTTCTAAATAGCGAAGAGAAGCACTCCATCTTTCCGACTTCATCAACCACCACGACCTGGCCCGGCCTGGTGGGTAACATGGACGGCACCGCAATATCATCAATGTCCGGAAGGTTCACCCCGTATTTGCCCAGTCTAAACCTACTTTTCATGTTTTCATGGGCGAGTACGCCCTGATTGCCGTCTATTGTGTTAATCAAGAATCCTGTTCTCCGGCCCTGTTCTCTTATCTCACGGGTAAAAAACCCTGTCATTGGCTTTTCGATTTGCCTAATGAGTCTTTCGATCAAGGTAGATTTGCCGCATCGAGGTGGGCCGGTTATAAACATATTCTGGGCTGTCATTTCAGGTCTTATGCAGTCTCTCTTCGAAAAATGTATGGATGCTGGGGTGAAAGCCCTCGTACGCCTGGTGGGATTCTCTCGTGGGCCCCAATAATCAGAAATCCGCCTTCGGCTAGACCGTCGAATACCTTCTGAAAAGCAGTCGCTTTAAGTGTGTCTTCATAATAAGTCAACACACTGTTTCTTAAGAAGACGAGTTGAAACTTAGTCCTTGGACGATCAAACAATAGGTTGTGATTCAGCCACACGATTCCCTGCTTTAACGGCTCCGTTACCGTATAACGCTTTTCTTTTGCCCCAGGCCTGAAATAGCAGGCTCGCAACGCCTCCGACACCTCTTTCAGGCTGCTCCGCGGATAGATACCGGCCCGGGCTTTGTTGAGATAGACGGGATTCATGTCAGTAGCCCATATTTCAAGCCCGGGCAGAAGCTCAAAATGTCGGCCTGCAGTCTCCCACAAGATCTTTAAACTGTATACCTCTTCTCCACAGCCACAACCGGCTGACCAGACCTTCACCGTATCCATATTCTTTTCGATGATCGTGGGCAATACTTTGTCTTCTAGAATTTGCCAAAGGCCTCTGTCACGAAAAAAACGACTGATGGAAACCGTCATAAGGTATTCAAAATGCAGCCTCGCATCTTTGTTTTTATCCAGCTCCAAGAAGTACGCTTGCATCGTTCGGCAACCCATCTGGTGCATATGGCAAGATATTCGTTTCTTGACTCCTTTTCTCACCTTGCGGTAACCATCCCAGGAGTAGCCGAACCGACCAAGAAGTTGACGAAACTGATTATCATCCATAAGATAGGAGCCCCTGAATTGCAAAAGAGCTTGCCAATGACATGAATGATCATAGCAAACGCATGTCTCAAATAAAAGAATGGACAAGAATAACACATTACTGGTAGCACAATGACGGGCTGTTGCCTAAATAGCTGTCCAGACAACATTCACGGAACCCCCAGGGGGATATCCTTTTTGAGGCGGGTCAATCCTCATCCTGCTCGTCAGTGGCAAATGGTATCGAACTTCACAAGCCAGGCACACGCAAACGTTGCATACAAGCCGAGAAGCCTATTGTAAATGCTTCAGGACCGTATGTGGAACATGGTGCCGTTGACGGACCTGTTCGGCCATATCAGTGACCCGACCTCAAAAAAGATGTCCCCCTGGCGGTAACTAAGCTGCGTAACAGAAGCAACATATTGAAGCTCCCTGCAACAAGCTGCAGGGAATCTCCGACTGTAAGGAAGGGTACCATTTTTAGATTCGCTCGCTAACCCTGTGGCGAGCTACAGGGAATGCGCTCGCTGTTGCAGTTCAAGAGAACGGTTTGGGCAACAACCCGATGATCTGTGACCCTTCACATGCACTGTGACGCTATATGGTGGACGGAGGGAGCGCTTTGAGGTATAAGCCAAGCAGTCCTTGCCTGTCTCAACATAAAGAGAAAGAATCAAGACCGTTGAATCTGAAGCAAAATCAAATTCCAGAAAAGGTCAAACGTATTCATCTCATTGCCATTTGCGGCACTGGAATGGGGGCCCTGGCCGGCATGCTGAAAGAGGGTGGATTTGAAGTAACCGGCTCCGATCACCACGTCTATCCTCCGATGAGCACCTTCCTTGCTGAACGCGGAATCCAGGTGGCCAAAGGATTCCGGCCAGAAAACCTGGCTCATCAGCCGCATCTCGTGGTGGTCGGCAATGCCGTCTCAAAGGACAACCCAGAGGTCGTCCGCATGTTTGAAATGGCGCTTCCTTTTTGCTCTCTTCCCCAAGCCCTAAATTGGTTCTTCATGCACGGGAAGGCAACCCTCACCGTTGCAGGCACCCATGGCAAAACCACCACCGCAGCCCTTCTATCATGGGTTCTATCAACAGCGGGCCTTGATCCTGGTTTTATGGTGGGAGGCATCCTGAAGAACTTTGACCGCAACTATAATATTGGCACCGGGCCTTACTTTGTGGTGGAGGGAGATGAATATGACACGGCCTTCTTTGACAAGGGGCCTAAGTTCCTTCACTATACCCCGTCCCGCGCAATCTTGACCGGCGTGGAATTTGACCATGCTGACATCTACCGCGATCTAGACCATGTCAAAAAGGCGTTTCACGATTTTATCACAACGATGCCCGAAGAGGCCCTTTTGATAGCCTGCGACGGCTCCCCTACCGTACAAGAGCTCGCGGCTCAGGCTCCTTGCTGGACCACCAGTTACGGCTTTGAGAAAAGGTCACCATGGCGTCTTGAAAATGTGCGCCCTGATCCACCCTGGACCCATCTTGAAGTTACCGCACGAGGGGAGCCATTTGGCACTTTCAAGACCCCTCTTATGGGGCGCCATAATGCCTTAAATGCACTGTCCGTCATTGCAGTGGCACATGATTTGCGGATACCCAAAGACTTCGTCTCAGAGGCACTCAAGACGTTTGAAGGGATCAAACGTCGCCAGGAGCTTCGGGGAATCAAGCGAGGCATTACAGTTATAGACGACTTTGCACATCATCCAACGGAGGTCCGAGAAACCCTTGCCGCAGTCCGTGCCTTTTATGCAAACAGGAGGATTGTTGCAGTCTTTGAACCAAGAACAAATTCGAGCATGCGCAAGGTTTTTCAGACAGCCTATCCGAATTCCTTTGATGATGCGGACCTGATTTGCATTCGCAAGCCGCCTATGCTGCACAAGATACCGGCTGAGGATAGGTTTTCCTCTGAGCAGTTGACCACGGACCTGGTCAACCGTGGCAAGAGAGCGTTCTATTTCCCGAATACGGATGCCATTATTGAGCATATCGCGCATGTTGCGCAGCCTGAGGATGTGATCCTGATCATGTCCAATGGGGGGTTTGACAACATTCACGAAAGGTTACTGGAAAGACTGTAAAATCGCGGAGACCTGCGCTCACAGACTTGCCACGCAAATGCTTAAAACAAAACAACCCTTACGCGGGTTCCCTTGTCCAGCCCTTCTGAATTCATGTCGATTTTGATAAGTCCGTCAGCCTTAACCATTGTGTGGATCAGACCAGATTTGCCCAAAATTGGCTCGGCAAAGATCTGATTCTCCTGCCGTACAAGCCTCACACGCACGTAATCCTCTCGTCCCTGAACGGATGCCAGGTTCCGGCTCAATACAGCAGAGACTTCATGTTCTCCAGCTGGCCGATCTTCTGCAAGCCCGCCCATCTTTTCAAGCACAGGGCGAACCAACACGTGAAAAACGACCATGGTCGACGTGACCTGCCCAGGAAGACCCCAGATGGGCTTCTGCTCGCTCGAAGCCAAAATGGTGGGCTTTCCGGGGCTGATTGAAACCCCATGAACCAAGATCTCGGCCTCGGGCAGCGCTTCAATGACGTTTATGGTAAAATCCCGAGAGCCCACCGAACTGCCGCCCGAGATCAAAACCATGTCTGCTTGAGCAAGGGCATCCTTACAAAAGTCGTACAGCTCATCAAAGTTGTCCCTGGCAATCCCGAGATAACGTGGAATCCCGCCCGACAGCCTGATAAGGCCAGATAGGGTATGTGCATTGACATCGCGCAGCTGGGAAAGGCTTGGAGTTTGGTCAATTGGCACAATCTCGTCACCCGAGGAGATGATGGCCACGGTCGGCTGCTTATAAACCGCAACGCGGGTCTGACCGAGGGCCGCCAGAACACCCATTTCCTGAGGACGTATGCGGCTTCCTTTGGCAAGGATTTGTTCCTCCGTGCCGAAGTCTTCGCCAATCTCTATGACATGCTGTAGAGGGGCAGCACTCTTAAAGACCTCAAGAGTGTGCTCATCGAGGGCCTGGGTATGTTCTATCATGACCACGCTGTCAGCCCCGTCGGGGAGCATGCCACCGGTAGCGATCCGAACAGCTTCGCCGGGCTGGACCGATACCGTGGGGACCTCTCCCATCTCGACAGCCCCGACGATTCTAAAGAGGGCCGGCATACTATCTGAAGCACCAAAGGTCGAACGCGCCTGGACTGCATAGCCATCCATGGTCGCACGGTTGAATTCCGGAAGATTGATCGGGGAGACAATATCTCGGGATAGAATACGGCCCACACATTGGTCTAACGGGAGGCTCTCCTCGGCAAGGCGTGGAAAGATCCGAGCGAGTTCTAGGGCAGTCTCCAGTGAAGTGACTTTGAAAAACTCCTTGTCAGTCACAACCCAACTATTCTCCCACCATGATTATAGATCACCATCCGGCCTTGTCGCGCCCATCCGATGAGCGTCATATTCGTTCTTTGAGCCAAGTCGATAGAGAATCGCGTCGCAGCCGAGCGGGATACAAGGATAGGAACCCCCATCCGCATAACCTTTAAGAGGATCTCCGAGGCTATGCGACCGGTCGAGACGATGAGCTTGTCCTCCGTGGGAATGTCTTCCAACAAGCACTCGCCGCAAATCATGTCAATAGCATTATGTCGGCCTATGTCTTCCCGGAAGATGAGAATCCCCTCTGGTGTGGCAAGCGAGGCATTGTGGCAGCCCCCCGTAACCCTATAGAGCGCCGAACGTCCTTCGAGTTCGTCCGCCAGCCGTAAGATCTGCTCCGGTGTCACAGTCAGCTTTATCGTAACGGTTGTCGAGGCAACGGTTTCTACGTTACGCGTAAAACTTGTGCCCTTCCCGCACCCAGATGTAATGGAGCGCTCCAACCTTTGGCGCTGGAACGGATCATGTGATGTCTGAACACGGACGACAATCCGTTCCGGCTTCTCTTCAACCTGAACATCCTCCAGTTGCCTCAAATCTGTTATGAGTCCATCGGATTTCAAAAATCCCACTGCCAAGAACCTGGGAGCCTTTCCCATACACAGCAAAGTGACGACCTCACGACCATTCAGGCAGATAGTCAAGGGAACTTCCTGTATAGCAGTGACTTCAGTCTTTTGGAAATGTCCTTCGCTGAATTCCAAAACACCATAAGTGGCGGCTTCTTTCATGTTGATGGCCTCTCAAAGGTACCGCTTTTCCCCCCAGACTTCTTCAGTAAGTAAATATCAGAGATGGTCATCGCCCGATCGTATGACTTGCACATGTCGTAGATAGTCAAGGCAGCGATCGACACGGCTGTCAGGGCCTCCATTTCCACGCCGGTCTGGCCCACGATGCGCACGACGGCTTCTATCTGGATACTGTGAGCGTCGGAATCCGGAAAAAAATCGATCTTCACGTGGGTTATGGAAAGGGGGTGACACATGGGTATGAGTTCTGCAGTCCTTTTTGCGGCCATGATGCCTGCAATGCGTGCGGTCTCCAGGACATTTCCCTTTTTCACCTTTTGCTCCCTGATCAGGGCAAAGGTCTCCGGCCGCATGGTGATGACCCCCTGGGCCACGGCCTCCCGGGCTGTAGCGGACTTCCCGGACACATCGACCATGCGAACTCTCCCTTGCTCATCAAGATGGGTCAATGTTGGCATAGGCAACCCTCCAATGACAGTTTGAGTTGGTCTAAATAATTGATGAGAGCATCGTTGTGTATCCCGGAATTTCTATCGGCCTTTAGAAAAATGGATTGGTGCGAGTCCAGGGCGTTCGGCTCTTGCTAAGCCCATAGCGCTGCACGCAATCGTAAGTGCCCCCTTTTACACAAAGTGTTCCACCTTGTGGGTGACCCGTTTCTTGATGGCGTTCAGAGTATCTTCAAGCACGGGAATGACATGGTCTCGCAAGTCGCCGGCCACAACAATAAACATGACGTCATCCCCGACCTGAAGCGGCCCCTCACGAATCTCCACCAATATCTCCACAATGCCAGACCGCTGTCTTTGTTCAGAAAGAATGGCATCTAAGGCCTCATGATCAACCGCGAGAGTCAGGCCCGATACGGGGCGGCCGTCGCGGGAGGTCCCTCGCACTATCCCATTATGGCAGAGGATCATTCCGACCTGGGTGTAATCCGGGTGGGATTTTAACGTTTCGATCAGGGTAGTAAGTCCCATGTGATTTGCCCCCTTTAACAACGACTGATTACAGAAAAACTGAATATATGTAAATAGTTAAAAAGTCAATCCCAATTCTTTCTACCCCCGAGTAATCGACTACCCGTATAGCCAACGGGTCTTATCAGGCAGCCGGAGACCGTGAAATAAAGAGGAACGTCAGTTCCCGCTTCTGAGTTTGGGCGCTCGCGCGAAGACCGGGGTTGGCCTCCGAACAATCAATTAAGCCTCAGTTGGCATATTTCAGCTTGACAAGGGCAGGTGATGGTCATAGCGTGACACGGTCCGAGGCGG
Source organism: Desulfobacteria bacterium (assembly GCA_041547605.1). GTDB lineage: Bacteria > Desulfobacterota > Desulfobacteria > Desulfobacterales. Next base: position 39,826 of record JBFEUB010000001.1, on the reverse strand, counting down.
GCCCGATTCTGTTCTGGATGAATCCCCATTCCAAGACAGAAGAAACGCGTGCCACTATACACCAACTACTTCCGAGGAGTTATGGTACCATGCCGCCGATTGTATCGATTGTAGGTGGGTCAGACGCCGGAAAAACGATGCTTTTGGAAAAGCTTGTACGTGAACTGAAGAAAAGAGGCTATCGCATCGGCACGGTCAAACACGATGCCCACGGCTTTGAGGTAGACCATGAAGGAAAAGATAGCTGGCGCCACAAACGGGCTGGGGCCAGCACAGTGGCTATCTCATCGCCCAAGAAGGTAGCCATTATCAAGGATGTTGAGACTGAAGAAACCCTTGATGGCCTTGCATCAAAATACTTTCAGGATGTGGACATCATCTTAACCGAGGGATACAAGAAAGAAGACAAACCCAAGGTTGAGGTCTTTCGGAGCCCCGTCCATGACACCCTCCTATGCAAGGAAGACGAGCACCTTATAGCGGTTGTGTCTAATACCAGCTTTAACCTGGACGTGCCTCAATTCGAGCTGAACGACGTAAAGGGTTTGGCTGACTTTCTTGAACAAGGATTCTTGACAGGATTATAAGAACGCGTCTATTAACTTTTTCTCAGAGGCGACCAAATCTTCTGGCGTGTTAATATTGAAAAAGGAAATGAGATGGGGGTCTGCTGATCTGAGTTGCATTTCCGGGATTTCTTTGACCTTGACCTTTGGAAAGAAGTTTACAATCTTAGGATCTCCGTCCTTTAGCTGGCGTTCAATCGGTTTGATGCAACGCCGTGAGTAAATGGCACACAAGGGCTGATTACCTTGCTCCGTGACAGGCATAATCACATCCCATCTTGGTTCAAGCGCGTCTAAAAGAGCCTTGATCAATTCCAATCTCAAGAAAGGCGTGTCACAGGCCGTAATAAAAGCATGGGGCGCTGTGGTATGAAACAGCCCCGCATGGATGCCGGTAAGAGAACTGCGCATTGAGAAAAGATCCTTTACGATCGTCAAATCCCATGAGAGATACTGAAGGGGGTCTTTAGTGACCAGCAAAACTTCGTCGAAGAGTCCGTGAAAGGTCTTGGAAAGGCGATCCAAGATCCTCTGACCCCCCACGGACATAAAGGCCTTGTTCTTGCCTCCCATCCGTGTATTTAAGCCGCCGGACAGGATAATCCCTGAGCATGAATACTTCACGAGATTAAGGACTTTCGCGCGTATCACGATGAAACATGATTAAGCAATTTGATGTTATTACAAAAATTATCAGGTTCGCCCCGGAAGTGTCAAGAGAAAGGAAGGCCCGGATCTCATGAACGTTTTTAAACCTAGTTCAAGTATGGTGCGATCAGGAAGAAAGCCTATTGCTTGAAGTACCAAAGGGGGATGTGGCAGTAGAAATTGCCCTTGACAAGCCATGCAAATGGCTGTATTTTTTAACAATTAGAGCGTTGTATAGGAGATCGAAGTTGAAGAAGGGATTCATTAGGATTGAAAGAGAACTATGCAAGGGGTGCGGACTGTGTATCGCGGCTTGCCCCAAGGGACAGATCAGAATAAGCAACAAGCTCAACATCAAAGGTTATCATCCTGCCGAGTACACTGAAAGGGAAAAGAGCAAGAACCGAAAATGTACCGGATGTGCCCTGTGTGCAATCACTTGCCCCGACATTGCTATTGAGGTGTTCCATGGCTAAGCAGTTGATGTGTGGGAGTCACGTAATCGCTGAAGCGGCAACACGGGCTGGATGTCGCTTTTATGCAGGCTACCCTATCACACCGCAAAACGAGCTTCCCGAATACATGTCGCGACGCTTTGCCCAGATAGAAGATGCGACCTTTGTGCAGGCCGAAAGCGAACTGGCCGCGATTAACATGGTCATGGGCGCAAGCATGGCAGGGATCCGGGCTATGACGTCGTCTTCCAGCCCTGGGATCAGCCTGAAGCAGGAAGGGATATCCTACATAGCTGGTATGGAACTACCTGCAGTAGTCGTTAATATCATGCGAGGAGGCCCCGGTCTTGGAAACATTGCTCCCACCCAGCAAGACTATTTTCAAGCCACAAAAGGCGGGGGACACGGAGGGTATCACAGCATAGTGCTTGCTCCTCACTCGGGCCAAGAACTGGTCACGCTCACGATGAAAGCCTTTGACTTGGCTGATGCCTACCGCACCCCTGTCATCTTGCTGGGCGATGGTTTGATGGGCCAGATGATGGAGCCTGTGATCTTTCCAGATCCGATTGACCTCACCACGCTGCCGCACAAGGACTGGGCACTTGACGGTGCAAGGGGTCGAGACAGCCGGCTTGTTGCTTCCCTGCATTTGGACCCCGTTGAGATGGAGCAATTCAACTGGAAACTATCCAGAAAATATGATGCTATACGCGAGCGCGAGCCCGAGCACGAGTCGTATCTTCTCGATGATGCTGTTGTTGGCGTGGTCGCTTTTGGAACAGCAGCCCGCATTGCCAAAGGTGCTGTAAAGCGTTTGCGGGAATCGGGTTTGAGGGCAGGCCTCTTTCGGCCCATTACCTTATGGCCCTTTCCGGCAAAGGCGCTCTGGGCCCTGACACGTACGATTAAGCACCTCCTTGTATTTGAGATGAACTTTGGGCAAATGGTGGAAGATGTGAAAGTCAGCGTGGGCGAGACAGCTGCAGTGCATTTTCATGGGAGGCCTGGAGGGGTCGTTTCTACCCCGCATGAAATTGCAGGCGTCATCTCGAAACTGATGTATCGGTATAATCTTGCTAAGTGAAAAAGGAATCTTATGGCAAAACAGATATTCAAGAGACCCGAGGCCTTAACCGAGCACATTTTTCACTACTGCCCTGGGTGCGGCCACAGCATCATCCATCGACTGATCGCTGAGGTCATCGACGAATTAGGGATTCGAGAGAAGACCGTGGGAGTGCCACCTGCCGGGTGCGCGGTACTGGCATATAATTACCTTGATGTAGACATGGGAGAGGCTCCCCACGGGCGTGCTATGGCCGTGGCCACGGGGATAAAGCGGGCCCGACCCGATCTGGTCGTATTTACCTACCAGGGCGATGGAGACATCGCTGCCATCGGTACCGCTGAGTCCGTTCATGCCGCTAATCGCGGCGAACGGTTGACTGCGGTCTTCGTGAACAATGGCGTATATGGAATGACAGGGGGCCAGATGGCACCTACTACCCTTGTTGGGCAAACCACAACTACCACACCTGGGGGCCGATTGCCTCTCAGGGATGGATTCCCTCTCGACCTGAGTCAAATGTTGGCCGTGGCAGCCGGGAGTGTCTACATTGAGAGGACTTCTGTCACGTCACCAAAACATGTACTCAAAACCAAAAAGGCAATAAAAAAAGCTTTTCAGGTGCAAATGGATGATCTCGGATTTGCCTTGGTTGAGATATTATCCCAGTGCCCCACGAACTGGAAACTATCGCCAATTGAAGCATGCAGACGGGTCGAAGACGAAGTCATGAAGAGTTACCCTTTGGGGGTAATTAAGGATACTACGCAAACGAGCAGTTGACTGATAAACTCGAGACGAGAGAGATGACGACAATCAGCAAGACCAAAACCATATTCTCCGGCTTTGGCGGACAGGGGGTTCTGATGATGGGATACGTGCTGGCGACCTCCGGGATGGAAGAGGACAAGCACGTAACTTACCTTCCCTCTTACGGGGCCGAGGTGCGGGGTGGGACTGCCAATTGCACAGTCACTGTAAGTGATGAGCCAATCGCCTCCCCGGTAGCATCTTTTCCAGACTTCGCCGTATTGATGAACACCCCCTCTCTGATAAAGTTCGAGAGCGGGGTGAAGTCAGGAGGCATTGTCTTCTTGAATCGTGACCTGGTAGATGTTCGGCCTAAACGCCGAGATATACACGTCGTCTCCATACCGGTTAATAGTATCGCCAAAAGGCTCGGAAATGCTCGAGGCGCCAACATGGTTATGATCGGTGCGTTTGTACAAAAGACCGGCTTGGTTTCCCTGAAATCTGTTATAAAGAGTGTAAAGACTATCTTTCAAAAGAAGGGCGCAAAGATCCACAAAATGAACACATTGGCCTTGAAGGAAGGTGCAGCATTCGCAGATGGGCTATCGGGTTCATAGGCCTAGAATCCAATGAGGACCTTGGACATGACCGTCAAGCAAATTGTCTTAGGCGTCAAGAACAAGAAAGGTGAACTTTCCCGCATTATTGGCCATCTCTATGAAAATGATGTAAGGGTCTGCGCCTTCTGGGTGGGCACGGAGAACAAGAAAGACACCTTGCGATTAATTGCCAGCGATCCGGAAGCAGCGATGTCGGTTTTGACCGGCCTTGGCTGCAAGGCAAAGACCATGAACGTGATTGCGGTCCAGGTGCCGGACCACCCGGGCGGATTGAATACAATCCTGAAGGTGTTACACGCAGCCAACATTAATATTCTCCACATTTTTCCGTGCCTTGAGACCCACGATTCGGCCCTGATTTTGGAGGTGGATAAAACTGAAGAAGCCGTGAAAGCACTGAAGGATAACTGGATCAATCTTTACGACAAAAGGATTTACGATCTTTAGGGGGTTAGCTCAGCAACAAAGCACCTCAACCTCGGGCAGCCAAACATTGTGTGGGAATCCTGCCTACTATGAAGATTCAATCTTACCGCTTTGGCTACATTGAAATCGATGGGAAGGGTTACCGGAACGACGTCAAGCTTATTGGCAAAAGCGTGGTACCTGAATGGTGGCGTAGCCAAGGTCACCTCGTGCAAGTAAAAGACGTCCAGGATCTCCTGAATGCAGATGCAGAGATCTGTGTCTTTGGCACCGGAGCGTATGGTTCTATGCGTGTATCAGAGGCGGTAAGGTCTGAGTTCCAAAACCGTGGGATCCAGATCCAGATTGAAAAAACCGAATCAGCCTGCGACACATACATTCGACTCTTACGAGGCGGGAAAAAGGTTGTGGCTGGCTTTCATCTGAGCTGCTGATCAAGACTTGCGCAAAAACACCTGACCATTTTGGCATCTCACCTCCAGACCATCTTTGACCGATTCTCATTCCCAAAATTCGCGAAATAGCGAACTCTCCTGTGGTTGTGCTTAATCGGGTCGGCTAAATATAACCCAAATCTGCGCGCCAATTCTGCCAAGTTGTTTCCGCCAAACCTTAGGGGATGCTTTTCATCTTCCCGATTGACAGGTCGTGAAGGGGAATCAGGATGTCAGCCATCTTCTTAATCTTTTGCATGCTATCGTAAGCCTCCATGGCATTGACATGCACTCCCGGAGCAATCGCTGGCCCGGTGGCTGGAAAATTCTTGTCGTTACAGCAAAGCCCAGTGATAATCGCCGTCCCTTTTGCCGTATTGATAGCCACGGACTGGCCCCCGACCGTGTGCCCCGGAGTAAAGATCACATCTATTCCGTCAAAGATGGTTGTATCCCCCTCCACCTCTACCACATCAACCTCGTCCAGGACATCCGGGTAATACCTGTGGTCGATCGGGTGGGGGTCCTTGAAGAAATCCATCTCTGCCTTTTGCACGTATACCTTGGCCCGAGAACACTTGTAATCGTTTTCGCAATGATCATTGTGCAGATGGGTATGAATGATCACATCTACGTCCTCGGGTCTGAGGCCCACGGTCTTGAGGGCATCTTCAAATTCAAGAATATCAAAACCATAGGTCTTCTGTAGGTCATCCGGAACGACAAACTGTTCGAGCCCGCTATCGACCAAGATATTCTTGCCACCGCCCTTCAAATAGAATACATAGATAGGTATCCAGATTCTTTTCCCATAATCCCGAAGATAGGTCATGATCCCTTGATCTGTTTCATTAGCGCCAACCACAAGCGGATGAATAGTGTATTCCTGCATCTCAGACCTCCTGTCTTACGAGTCTATTTTTCATAACGAAATAAGTTCATGATATGCTCAAAAATTCCTGCGACGGTTCTGGGCGTCATTGGCTCTTTTGAAAGACTTCAGGGTAAAGCTTCTTTGCGCATTCAGGACAAACACTCTGGATGAACTCGGCCTCTGAATGATTCTGGATATAGGCTTCAATTTGCTGCCAATAGCCCTGGTCGTCTCTTATGCTCTTGCATGACGCACAAATGGGAGGCAGTCCCCTCAACGTCTTAACCTCGGCAAGAGCTTCTTGAAGTTCCCTAATGAGTCTCTCTCGCTCTTCCTCTGCTTGCTTGTGCTCCGTAATGTCCAAGAAACTTTCTATCAGATGCTACTGTCCGGCAAGTGTGACAGAGACCACTGTCTTCAGAATGGGTGCCCTCCTATCCCTGGCGGTTCCCTGAATGTTGTCTTGCATAGCTATGTGAGCAACAGCCCGTTTTGTCTTGACCCAAGACGTGATCGACGATCGACCACGAACTTTCCATACTTTCCACCGGATAACCCGCCTTTCGCCACACGTAACAGCTTATCTGGTTACTCGGAAACTGAATATGTTGCCGCTATCGATGCAAACTAACCAGACAGGTCCGTCACATGGATGAATCGTATATCCAGATTCTTTGGGTTTTTCAATGACCTTGATGTAGGCGGGGGTAAAAGACTGCCCGCATAGCGGGCAGCTTTATTACGCAGTCAAGGGCCGTGAAATAAAGAGGATCATCAGTTCCCACGTTTTCGTTCGGAACCCCTTGCAAAGCATTTGTGTCAAAAAAATCGGGGCAGTTCCAACAAACGGCTGACACCAAAAGGTGTTGAAAGTCATTCTGGGGATAGCGGACTTACAACCAGGAAACTAAAGCCTATTCCTCTTCCATGATTTCCCTTATCTTACCAGACAGCTCTTTCATGGTGAAGGGCTTCTGAATAAAACCATCACAGCCACGGTCTAATATCTCCGCCGCTTCACCATCAATGCTGTACCCGCTCAAAAGGAGAACTTTGATGTTCGAGTTTAATGCCTTCATCTTCTCATAGACTTCACCGCCACCCATGCGCGGCATAACGATGTCAAGCAGGACGATGTCTATGTTGTCCCCATGCTTCTGATAGATTTCTAAAGCTTCTTTGCCGTCCCTTGCCAGCATAACAGTGTAGCCCATGGTCTCCAGCAACTCCTCGCCGACTTCCCGGATGGCCTCTTCATCATCCACTAGAAGCACAGTCTCAGTCCCCATCACCAGCTGATCGGGACGCCTCAGAGCTTCGCCGACCATTTTCTCAGATGCGGGCAGATAGATACTGAAGCTGGCTCCGTGCCCTTTCCTGGAATCGACATCGATATATCCGCCATGGCCCTTTATGATCCCGTAAGCGGAAGCTAAACCTAGACCGGTACCCCGCCCCCTCTCCTTGGTAGTAAAAAAAGGATCAAAGATGCGTCCCATGGTATCTTTGTCCATGCCCGTGCCTGTATCGCTCACTGTTAATAATACATAGCTGCCCGGCTTTGGATTATATAGCTTACCCCTCATATCCTTGTGGGTGACATTCGTCGTCTTCAAGATAAGATTCCCACCACCAGGCATGGCATCTGCTGCATTTACGAACAGATTCCAAAGAACCTGCTCTATCTGCCCCGCATCTGCCTCTACAGCAAACAGCTCTGGAGCAAGCTCTATCTGAATAGCAATCTCCCTTTTGGTCCTGCCAAAGGTCTCCGAGATCTCTTCCACAAGTCCGTTCAGGTCAAAGGGCCTGACCTCATATCTTCCCTTCCTCGCATATCCAAGAAGGTGTGACGTAAGTCTGGCTCCGCTTTGAATCTGCTTTTCCGTGTTCTTCAACCTTTCGTAATGCGGGTCTGCAGCATCCATCTTCGAAAGTATTAAAGACACATTTCCCTGTATCCCCATGAGAAGGTTGTTAAAGTCATGAGCAATGCCGCCAGCCAGCGTACCGATCGCTTCCATTTTCTGAGCTCGCTGAAGTTGGGCCTCCAGGCGTTTCCGCTCCGTGATATCCCGGATGATGCCCTGGTATCCCAGAATGCGTCCATCCTTAGCGTGCCGTAAACTGGCAGTCAGAAGGCAGTCCATCGTCGTCTTATCCTTCTTGCGAAACTTCACCTCATAGTTCGTGACAGATCCTTTTGACTCTACCTCCTGCTGAAACCGGATTCTGTCATCAGGATTCACATATATCTCACGGGCATTCAGCCCTACCATCTCGTCTCTTGTGTAACCAAAGAGATCAAGCGCATATTGGTTAACGTCGATGAACTCACCTTCTCGAGCCGTAATGTAGATCGCGTCTCTGGAGTCTTCAAAAAGGGTCCGGTATCTCTCCTCACTGTCCCGGAGAGCCTCCTCGGCTCGCTTGCGTTCAGAGACCTCCTGTTTCAGAAGCACATTGGCCCTTGTGAGCTCTGCAGTTCGTTCTTCAACTCGAATTTCCAGGTCGTGGTGAGCTGCCTGCAGAGCCTCCTCCGCGCGCTTGCGCTTGGTGAATTCCCTGGACACGCTTTCAATCATGTCGTTTGTCACTTTCTTAAGGCTATCTAGTAGTTCTACTTGAGAACCCCCTGACACCCTAGCAGTGAAGTCGCCTTTTGAGACTCTGTGCATTGCGTCGAAGTGCTCCGCCAGACCAATGGCAAACTCGTGAGAAAGATCTACCATTTCTGACAGGTTTTCGCCGGTCAAATTGACCATATGCTTTAATTTAGTAATCAGATCGAAATCCGATATCTCAGGTATCTTGACTGAGGGGTCTCCTGAAGAAATCTTTTTCAATGCTTCAAAGACCTCCGATAAGCCCATGGCCAACTCCAAGCTGGTGCCCTCCAATTCCTTGTCTCGCTCTTCAACCATCCTCCTATATTCTGTGAACTGCTCATTCACTGCTTTTAGCGTATCTTCCACCGAGGTCATATCTACATTTTGTTTGAAAGGCTCACAGCCAAGACACATTTCTATCTTCTCCAAAAACTTTCCCTGGATCTCATCCCGACAGTGGGTCCCAGGAACGAGCCAACACCTGAGTTCCTTTGACTCGAAAACTGGGCATTCTGTCTTTTTACATTCGAAGAACTCCCAGCATTTCACCTTCCTTTTCACCCCACAATCTCCTTTTCAAGCAAAGACGCCGCTCTGAGCAGTGCAATGCGCCCATGGTGCCCTGAGCTGTTTCTGTCTCTTAAATGGCTGGGCGGAAGGGCCCGCTGTGAAAGCAGTCTTTTCTCTGTGCCATTTGTGATGAACGGGCTTCTAGAACTGTATCTGAACCCTTCTCTTATCTCCCCCTTCATCCTCTATGGAGAGCAAGACCTTTTCCAGACGCTCACACCAGGTGCGCATATCCTTCTCAAATGTCGGAGAGTCCCCTAATACCTCCAAAATATCAACAGGTTTCATATCCGGAGCCCGAACAGCTATCTTGAGAACTGGCTGAGAGCATTTCAGGCCAAGGGTGTCCAAAATCTCTACAGCCGTCACTGGATCTCCTTATCTTCAATCCATTGGTCAAATCACCTTTATCAAGTTCTTTTCCTTATCATACAAGTTCACAAGTAGCGCCCTTCGTCCCGCGAGGCAGTGGGTGGCACAGGCAAGGCATGGGTCATAGGCCCGGAATGCCATCTCTATCATATTAAGTATCCCATCAGAAACGTGACCACCTTTTATAAAAGCCCGGGCAGCCTTTTCAATCGACATACAAATGGCCGCAGCACTGTTTTGTGTGGCAACCAACAGGTTCAACTTTCCTATGATGCCTGCCTCATCGGTTTCGTAATGATGAAAGAGGGTCCCCCGTGGGGCTTCACACACCCCAAAGCCTTCTGAGGGAGATTCATGAGAATGGTTTCTTACGTGGGGATTCGTGAGCTCTTCATCGCCCGCAAGCTCACCCATTCTTTCTGCAGCGTACAAGACCTCAATGAGCCTTGCCCAGTGGTAGGCCAACGTGTTATGAACCGGCTTGCCGTCTAAAGTATCAAACATCTTCTCATACTCGGCCTGGGCCAACGGTGTAGCCATGCCCTCGGAAGCATTTAGGCGAGCAAGGGGGCCGACTCTGTAGACTCCGCTGCCTTCTCCGTCGATGAATCCCTTCCAGCCAATGTTCTTCAAATACAGCAGCTTCAGATAACTCCACGGTTCGACGCGTTCCTCCAGATGGTTCAAATAGTCCTTTGCCTCGAATGTGACAAACTCTTTGCCGTTCGGATCAACAACCCTGATTTTTCCATCATAAAAATTCACTTTTCTCCTATCATCAACCATCCCCATGTAGTACGTGTTGTGGTAAAAAATGTTGCCAGTGAGGAGATCCGTGAACTTTTTGTTCTTGAGTACGTCATCATGAAATATCTTCAATGTAAATTTAGCAAAATCCATGGCATCTCTTGCAACAACCTGTATTTCAGCTTTCTCTTCTTCTGTGATGGTCTTTGAAATTCCGCCAGGAAGCCCGCAAACGGGATAGAGAGAGCTCCCGCTGATCAAAGCATTCACACCCCGCACCCTGTTTCGTATGTCAATCGCCTTTTTCCCAATTTCGATGCCCAATTTACCTATGACTCCGAGAATGTTTCTCTCGACGCCTGGCGCATCTGGACCAACGATCAAGTCCGGTCCGCCCAGAACAAAGAAGTGCAATAGATGGTCCTCAAACATAAATGCATTATACATGAGTTCCCTGATCTTTTTTGCGGCAGGAGGCGGCTCCACTTTAAAAAGGTCATCCAGTGCCTTACTCGACGCAGTATGGTGGGCCGTGGGGCATACCCCACAAACCTTTTGCGTAAGCGTCGGCATCTCTTCTACAGCCCTTCCCTCACAGAATTTCTCAAAGCCCTTGAAGTCCGGAACCTGCAAATAGGCCCGCTCCACGTCACCTTTGTCATCCAGGAAGATGTCTATCTTGCCGTGTCCTTCCAATCTTGTTATGGGGTCTATTCTGATGCGTTTGCTCATCGGCGCTATCCTGGGATCCTTCCCTTCAACATGGATGAGGCCAGGCTGTACCTGTACAGTAGACCGGCCAGATCAGGTATGGAATCTGCGATTTTTTCTAATTCCTTCTCGTCCTTTGAGTCGATAATAGATGCCAGAAAAGACAAAGATTTTGCCCCCTGGTCTCTGACACGATCTGTAGGCCCAAAGCAACCCCGGCAGGGCATGTTTGCACTGATGCACCTTGCCATGCAACCGCCCCTCGTAGCCGGGCCTAGACAGATGAGTCCTTGGTTCAAGAAACACTTGGAGGGGTCCCAATCTGTTTGATGGAGTCTTTTGAAAGCTTTGACCCGCAGTTTTTCGGGTCTCGTATCTCTTCGAGGGCAAGTATCGCAAAGCGCCTTCCTGTCCGCCAATACGCTTCCCTTTGGAGGAAGCCTGTCCTCCACGGCCATTACAATCGCATCTTTGATCAGTTGGGGTGTTGGGGGACAACCCGGAATATAATAGTCTATATCTACCACCTGGTTCAGGGCCCTCACACGATCGTGAAAACCCGTAAGCGTTAGCTCCCGACCGAATTCCATGCTTTGCACTTCGGGCAAAGTTCCCTCAGGGTTATTTACACTTGGGACTTCCTTGTATGAACGATTCAATATATCTTTGCGTTCAAAAAAATTGCCTAAACCGTACACGCCACCAAGCTGTGCACAACTTCCGTGGGCCATGAGCACCCTAGATTTCTGCCTCAACAGGTTGACCATCTCTTCTTGTTCATCCGTCCTGATGGACCCGTTGATAAGGGTTGCCGCAATCACCCCATCATTCAGGGCCGCAACATCCTTGTATTTGAAATCCATGGCGACTGGCCAAAACACAATGTCGGCCATCTCAGAAACTTCCAGGAAATCTTCAGCGAGATCAACGACCGATTCCTCACACCCCCCGCAGCTCGAGCACCAGTATAGGGCAATCTTCGGCTTGTTTGTCATACGCCTTAATCTCCCGGCTTGCACACGTCAAAAGAGAAGCATCAACGGACCAAAGGGCCCAGCTTCCTCACCTTCTCAACCATATCCGAAACGACCTCAACGAACTTTTCTTGCTCACTGGCCGAGACCCAATCAAGCCTCAACCTATCCGCCTCTACACCAAATTGTACAAGCATCTTTTTTAACAGGGTATATCTCTTCAGTGTCTGAAAATTACCTTCTTTGTAATGGCACTCACCGGGATGACATCCCAAAATGAGAACACCGTCCGCCCCCTCTTTGAAGGCCTCGATCACGAATTGGGGATCAGTTCTGCCGCTGCACAAAACCCGTATGACCCTCAGATTAGCAGGATAAGTCTTGCGTGCTCTGCCTGCGGCATCTGCACCCTCATAAGCACACCAGTTACACAGAAAACCAACGATTACGGGTTCAAAGCGATTCATCTTTGCTCGGTCTCTCTAAAATCCTTCTGTCAGTGCCTTTATCTCTGCAGATATCTGGACATCCGCAAAATGTTTTGCCTTAATCGCCCCACTTGGACAGGCTGCAGGACACACGCCGCAACCCCTACATAGAACCTCATTAATGGTAACGTGCTTTCCAGTTTCATCGTAAGTTATCGCCTTATAAGGACACAGGGCAATACACAGCTTGCACCCGGAACACAGGTCTGTATCCGCCTCAGCCGTGATCGCCTCAAGTACCAGCTTCTCGCCAGGGATGAGGCGTGACAGTATCCTGCCCCCGGCCGCCTGACCATCTGCCACTGAGGCTTGAATGTCTTTTGGTCCCTGGGCACACCCGGTAATAAATATACCGTCCCGAGCTGTCGAGACAGGGGCTATGCTAGGATTATCCTCAACGAAGAATCCCCCTTCACCTTGTGATATGTCAAAAACTTTGGCCAAGGCCCCGGCATCTCTTGCCCCTTGAATGGCCGGAGCTAACACCACCATGTCAGCAGCAACCGTGTTGAACCCTCCGTCGACATCCAAATATTTTATGCGTATCTTTCCATTTTCCTCACGGATTTCTATGGAATCGGGTTCCTTCATGTGAAGGAATTCCAGGCCGTTTTCCCCAGACACCCTGTGAAAGAACCTCTGCGACTCCTTTCCCGGAAGACAGAGATCCGAATATAGCGCAGCAACAGAAACTCCGGGCAGTTTCTGCGTGGCTTGATGCGAAAATTTCAGCAAATACATGCAGCACACACCAGAACAGTGTTCATTGAACTTGGTTGTCCTGGACCCAACACAATGAACAAGGGCAATCTTTTGGGGCGGCTGGCCATTCTTTAGTACGATCTCTCCTTCGGTTGGCCCGGTGGGATTGACCAGCCTTTCAAACTCCAGGCTGGTATATACATTTTCAATCTTCCCATACCCATACTGAGGAGCATGCCTTGGATCGAAGATATCAAAACCCGTCGCCAAGACAATTGCACCAACTTTCAGCTCCTCAACGTGATCGGCCTCTTCGTAATTGATACAGCCAAACGCACAGGCCTCCTGGCATGCCGTGCAAGCTTCTCCTTGCCAACGCAAACAGTGCTCTTTATCTATGACCGCTACATTTGGAAGCGCACCAGCATAAGGAATATAGATGGCCGGTCTTTCATCAAGCCCCTGGTTGTATTCATTTCTTACCTTAACCGGGCAAACATCAAAGCACGCCTCACAGCCAACGCACGCAGCTATATCCACGAATCTCGCCCTATTGTTAACCTTAACCACGAAGTTTCCGTAGAAGCCCAACACCTCTTCGACTTCGCTACATGTAAGAACCTGTATCTGCTCGTGATGCAAAACCTCGTCTGCAAGCGGGTCAAGCACGCAAGAAGCGCACTCAAGGTTCGGAAACACGTCTTCATATAGGGCAACCTTCCCGCCAATGCACGGCAGCTTTTCGACGAGGTAGACTTTTCTGTTCCGTTGTGCCAGCGTCAGAGCGGCACTTATCCCAGCCATGCCAGCCCCCACCACGAGAACATCCGGCCGGCATTCTATCTCTTTGACCTCCAAGGGTTCATGATGAACAACCCGCCGAACCGCTGCTTTAATCATGGCCTTTGCCTTGTCTGTGGCAAGAGGCCTGTCGTTGATGACCCATGTGCAGTGCTCTCTAATGTTGGAAATCTGAAAAAGAAAGGGATTTAGGCCTGCGTTTCTTAGAATCTTCTTAAAGGTAATCTCATGCTCTTTTGGGGAGCAAGCTGCAAACACCACTCTGGTCAGCTTCTTTTTCTTGATTTCGCTGCTAATGCGTGCTTTGCCCTCTTCTGAGCACAAAAGCCCAACAGGCTTAGCCAGGACCACATGGTCCAGACCTTGGGCAAACTTTACTACTTCATCGATATCAACGGCGTCCTTGATGTTTGGACCGCATTCACATATGTAAATGCCTATTCTTTCGGCCAACTTCTCAACTCCTGTTCCTCTCATACCTCGAAGGTGAGCATAATGTTATGATTTTCATAAAATCTGATTTCACGAAGGCAGTTCTAGTGTTGTGTCCCAGGAGTTTGTTCCAAGAATATGGAATCGCCAAAAAGCCATTTTCCTTGCTCGGTGAGCGTTTTCGGGACATCAACTTCGCTCCGCTAAATCATAAAAACTCGGGCCTAAGGCCCTCAAACACTTTATGATTCTTAACGCTCCACTCAGCTGAAGTCCGGCTCCGAAAAAGCTCAATGTCGCTCGGAAAAGGCTTTCGGCTACAGTATGAGTAATAGAACTTATTCCTGGGACACGACACTAGTTCGCTAGAAACCATAGATTGTCAAAATCTTGTGTGCGGCCCTGGCCCGACCAATTCTTACCTCAGCGCCTCAGAATTCTTAAGTAGATTAACGCTTTGTGGTTCTATTGTCAACAAAGGCCATAGATAATCTTGGGATCCAGTGTTCCCATAAAACCGAGTCATGTGAAATACATTTTAATGAGGTGTGAAGGGTTGCATCCCAAGCCTGTCTTGGTTATGGTACCGCATCAAATCCTGCATCTTGGCCTGGAATACCTATCTTCAAAACATCCTGGTCCTTCGCTTCATGCGTAGAAAAACCGATTGCCATTTTCAAGTTTTACTATTAGAATTAGAAAGTGATTCTTAAGATTCTTTACTACCTGATCTGTCGTTAAGATCAAGAATTCCTTCCAGTCATCCGGAGGCCTTCCGCTTATTGGTGGAGGATACCGTTTTGGGAAGTCGCAGAAAGCCTTTACGGAAAGAGGATATCTTATGACACGCAATGCGCTACCTATCCCTGATCATTTTGATTCTCACAAAGTGGGGCAAGTGTGGAGAGTTCCCTATCAGGAACGTGCTGAAGAGGCCAAGAAATGGGCAACCCAATACAAGATACAGACTGCCTCCCAGGATAAGTTCAGAATCTGTCTTCTGCTGGTCGATGTCCAGAACACATTTTGCATCCCCGAATTTGAGCTTTATGTTGGCGGACGTTCAGGAACCGGAGCAGTCGATGACAATCGCAGGCTGTGCGAATTCATATACCGAAACATAGATGTGATCACCCAGATCTGCCCAACAATGGATACGCATCAGTCCATGCAAATATTCCACAGCATCTTTCTAGTCAACGAGAGGGGTGAACACCCAGCCCCTTTTACACTCATTTCCGTAGAGGACATTGAAAAGGGCGTCTGGAAATTCAACCCCAAGGTTGCTGCAGGGCTTAACATTGATCTAGACTACGGGCAAAAATTCCTGCACCACTATACTCAAAAATTACAAGTAGGGGGCAAATACGACCTCACCATCTGGCCATATCATGCAATGATAGGAGGAATTGGCCATGCCTTGGTTTCAGCAGTTGAGGAAACCATTTTCTTCCACGGTATAGCCCGCTACTGTCTGCCTGATTTTCAAGTCAAAGGAAGCAATGCTTTTACTGAAAATTACTCGGTTATCAGTCCAGAAGTGCTGGAAGATGCGCAAGGAAATCAAATTGCAAAAAAAAACGCCAGATTTCTCAGAGCACTGTTAGAATTTGATGCGGTAATTATTGCGGGGCAGGCAAAGAGTCATTGCGTGGCTTGGACCATTGATGACCTTTTAAGTGAAATAGGAACCTGGGATAAGAAGCTGGCCGAAAAGGTATATCTCTTGGAAGATTGCACCTCACCAGTCGTTATCCCCGGTGTGGCAGATTACACAGATGAGGCTGACGCAGCTTTTCAACGGTTTTCCGATGCAGGCATGCATGTTTTCCGCTCAACGGATGTCCTGAAGAGCTGGTCGGGTATAGCTCTTTGACGCACGTCAGAACCTCGAGCGGTGATGTTATCTATGAATTTGTTTAATATGTGGAGCTAAGATCATATGAGCCCCTTACCTGAAAGAGTCGAACTCCTGACCGACCTCTATGAACTCACCATGGCGGCGAGCTATTTTGAAAATGGCATGGCCGACCCTGCCACATTTTCGCTATTTGTCAGGAAATATCCATCCGACCGCAGTTATTTTGTGGCGGCAGGGCTTGAGGACCTTCTGGACTATGCAGCGAACTTTCGGTTTTCAGAAAGCGACCTTGCCTATCTTGATAGCACGGGCCTGTTTTCCCAAGGCTTTCTAGATTATTTGAAAACATTGCGCTTCACGGGAACCGTTTACGCCCTTCCCGAA
This sequence comes from Desulfobacteria bacterium, assembly GCA_041547605.1. Taxonomy (GTDB): domain Bacteria; phylum Desulfobacterota; class Desulfobacteria; order Desulfobacterales. Next base: position 23,330 of record JBFEUB010000001.1, on the reverse strand, counting down.
GGCGAGATCTTTTTCCAAGACGAGCCAATCTTGGAGGTGACCGCTCCGATCATAGAAGCCCAGATTGTAGAAACGTTTGCCATTAATGCGATAAACTTCCAGTCTGTGATTGCCACCAAGGCCGCTCGCTGTGTCCACGCTGCAGCAGGCCGTCGGTTAGTGGATTTCTCGCTTAGAAGGACCCATGGAATCGATGCTGGACTTAAGGTAGCCCGTAGCAGCTATATTGCCGGGTTTGTCGCAACGAGCAATGTAATGGCTGGAAAACTATACGGCATCCCAATATCGGGAACCATGGCTCACTCGTACGTGAGTTCCTTTGGAGATGAACTTGATGCCTTCAGGGCTTTTGCCCGATCATTTCCTGACAACACGGTCCTTCTCATAGATACCTACGACACGATTGCCGGAGCGCATAAGGCCGCTGTAGTCGGACAAGAGATGGCCAGGGCGGGACGCAAGTTAATGGGCGTTCGGCTGGACAGCGGCGACATTGCCTCACTCAGTAAGGAAGTCCGAAAGATTTTAGATGACGCATCGCTTCCGGACGTGCATGTATTCGCCAGCAGCAGTTTCGACGAGTACAAAATTGCTCAAACCCTTGAAGAAGATGGAAATATCGACGCCTTTGGGGTGGGGACCAGGATGGGCGTTTCTTCTGATGCCCCGTATTTTGACATGGCCTACAAGCTAGTCCAGTACGGGGAGCGCCCCATTATGAAGCTGAGCACGGGTAAAGTCAATTTAGCAGGAGAAAAACAGGTCTTCAGACGGAGAGACCCTCAGGGGCGATTCTTGGAGGATGTAATCGGCACCAGGGATGAGGCCACGGAAGAGGCCTCTCCACTGCTTGAACATGTCATGCAGGACGGCCGACTCCTGAGGAAACATCCAGTCCTCGACGAAATTCGTGAGCGATTCAAGGAGAACTTTTCAGCCCTTGATGACAAGTACAAGGCCCTGCAAGGGGCACCTTCCTATCCGGTGAAATTGAGCGATCGGCTCAAGGCAGTGCAGAAGGCTGCCTCCAGTTAAACCCAAAGATACGCGGATCGCCCCCCCAGGCGTTGTTCACCAATGACGATATAGTTCCCCCAAAACAGTCCTATCTTTGACCGGCCTGCCCACATAGCTCCCGTCTTTCAGAGCGGGGTCAAGCGGAGCAATACAAAACATTTGTCTTCCTCACCGGTGTGCGAAGAAGCGCCTTTAGGCAGAACCCCTGCCCTTCGCGAGCCGAGAGGCTTCACTTCTTCCACCTTCTTTGTGGTTTTCTGTCTTCCACGGCCTTGAAGCAATAATAAAGGCAGCAATGAGCGTAAGTAACACCCAGTCCCTCCCTATCAGGATGAGGGAGGTCCAGGAATACCCGCCATACGGTTTGCTGAGTTCGCTATACAGTTCCCCAAACAGGATAACACTGAGGACAAGCGGGACAAAGTACTTGATGAGCACATCCCACCAAAGGCCAAGTTTAAAAGAGGATATCCTGTTGATATGCTTTCGCAAAACCTTCAACCTGAAGAACCAGCCGACGAGAATACATTCAAAAATACCGACTACGACCAGACCATAGTGGGTCAGAAAATGGTCCACGATATCTAACCATAGGAGCCCTGCCTGGGTAGTGAAAATGATAGCACCTAAGAATCCCAGTATTGAGACCGACGTTATGAAAGGTTTTCTTCTCACACCGAATTTGTCCACCATTGCAGCAGTGAATGCCTCAACGATGGATATCGATGATGACAACCCGGCCACCACGAGACAAAGGAAAAATATGGCGCCAAAGAGACGTCCACTCGGGATAAGACTCACGGCCTTCGGGTATGCAACAAAGGCAAGGCCTATGCTCTGTGAGACCACTTCAGAGACGGGCTTTCCGTAAGATGTAGCCATAAAACCGAGTACGGAAAAGACTGCAAAACCCGCAAAGAGCGAGTACCCGCTGTTGATAAAACCCGTCAGTACGGCATTTCGTGAGATGTTTGACTTTTCGGGAAGATAGCTCGCATAAGCTATCATGATGCCAAATCCAAGGCTGAGCGTAAAAAAGATCTGGCTGTAGGCATCTATCCAGACCTTAGGACTGGACAGCTTGGAAAAGTCAGGACTGAGATAAGCCCTAATACCCTCCATTGCCCCATCAAGGGTTAGAGACCAAAAGACAAGCACGGCAGTAAGAAAAAACAGCAGGGGCATGAATATCTTGTTTGCCAACTCTACGCCCCTTTGTACCCCTCTGTATAGAATAACCCAATTCAGGAACCAGATAACGACGAGAGCGGCCAATATTGGGCTTCTTATCTGGCCGATCTCAGATGGTGACGTGCTCACTGAAAGGAAGTCATTGAAGAAATAAGCGTTGGGGTCATCACCCCAGCCTAAATGGAACGACAAGACAAAAAAGTTGAGGCACCATGCTATAACCACTGAATAGTAAAGGACGATTCCGAACATCACAAATGTCACAGCCCACCACCCTAACCACTCCCAGTTTTTCTTAATCTTTGCGTAGGCAAGAGGAGCTGACCCTATCCTCTCATGCCCTATCCCAAACTCAAGGATGAGCAGTGGGATCCCTGCGGTCAAAAGGGCAGTTAAATAAGGAATAAGAAAAGCTCCTCCACCATTATCATATGCCATATAACTGAATCGCCATATATTGCCGAGCCCTATTGCAGACCCAACAGCTGCAAGGAGAAAGCCCAACTGACTCTTCCACTGCTCCCTCTTCATTCTCTCAGCCCCCCCTTATCCTCGCAATGCAAAAACGACCACGTTCTCTGTAGCAATTTTGGCATCGGGCTCTTTACATTTTACAAAAAAAAATATAAAAAAGTTGATGTTATGGGTCAAGGGAAAAGCCGAATAACAGCTTTTATGTTTTGGCTTTCCCGTTAGACCGCGACAGAGCACTTGGGCAAGGAGTGCGGTCTATTATGGGAGCTATCAGAATTTCAGGCACTGGTTCGTATGTGCCCGAAAAGGTTTTGACGAATCAGGACCTCGAAAAGATGGTGGACACAACCGATGCGTGGATCTTGCAGCGAACAGGCATCAGGGAGCGTCGCATAGCCGAACCCTACGAAGCCACATCGGATTTAGCCAAACACGCCTCCATGGAAGCCCTTGAGGCTGCCGCCATGAGCCCCGAAGACCTTGATTTGATCATCGTAGCCACCATCACTCCGGACATGTGTTGCCCGGCGGCGGCGAACTGGCTACAGGCTAAACTTGGTGCCAAGAATGCCGTGTCGTTTGACGTTACTGCCGCATGTACAGGTTTCATTTTCGGCCTGTCGATTGCCGAGCAATACCTAAGAAACGGCCAGTACAAAAACTGCCTGGTTGTCGGAGCCGAGGTCATAAGCCGAACTGTAAATTGGAAAGACCGTGCAAGCTGTATCCTTTGGGGTGATGCAGCAGGTGCTGCGGTCCTGAACAAATCCGAAAAGGGAGCTGAATTGTTGTCCACGCACATTCACTCCGATGGTTCAGCCGGGCGTAACTTGCTCTTGCCAGGTGGTGGTTCTGCAACCACACCTATTTCACCAAACAGTGCACAGAAGGGACTTCATTACCTAAAACTGATTGATCCGAACAAGACCTTCAAGGTGGCAGTCAAGCAGTTTGCCGAATCGTGTGAGGAGGCAGCAGCCTTCAACGGATATAGTGTTTCTGATGTGGACCTCATCATTCCTCATCAGGCCAACATCAGAATCCTTCATGCCTTTGCCGAAAGGCTGAAGATTCCAAGAGAAAGGGTTTTCGTCAATATCGACCAGTATGGAAACAGCTCCGCAGCCACGGTACCCCTTGCTCTGGACCAAGCAGTACGCTCGGGGCGGATACGCTCAGGGGACAAGATTATCCTCACCGCATTCGGTGGCGGCTTAACCTGGGGCAGCTGTCTCGTCCGCTGGCTTTGACCTAACGCCACAGCAGATCCGAAGCAAGCCGTGGCCTGAAGCCGAGGATGCCGGTTTCCATTTGACCAGTAAACCGAGCTTGCCATGAAATAGACCGAACCGAAACACGAGCGCATTCCCCATCCCGATTCATCGGGACTCTGGGAAGTTTCAATCTGCAACCCCTCGAAAAAATGGGGGCAACCATGAATAGGATCGGAATTTTCGTCAAAGCCCAACAGAATGCAATGGATAAGGCCAAGGAACTGGAAAGCTGGCTGAAAGCGAAGGGGATCGAAGTTTTCACAAAGCAGAATGTTCCTGCACCAATGACCTCCAAAGAGTGTTTGGTTGAAAATATTCCAAAGGCTCCGTCGAATCTGTCATGCGTGGTCGTCTTGGGCGGCGACGGAACCTTCCTAAGTGCTATTCGATGGATACAGGACACGGGCATCCCTGTTCTGGGGATGAACCTCGGAGCTTTTGGCTTCCTGACCGAGTCCTCGGCCAACAGACTCTTCCCGATCATGGAAGATATCATATCAGGTGCGTTCACCACTGAAGAAAGGATTTTGTTGTCAGCAAAGGTGCTGCGGGATGGCGAGGCAGTAACCTGTCAGACGGTTCTCAACGACGTGGTCGTCAATAAGGAGGCCTTGGCACGGATCGCTCACATAAACACATACATTGATGATTATTACCTCACGACCTTCAAGGCCGACGGTCTGATTATTGCGACGCCTACAGGCTCAACCGCATATTCACTGTCAGCCGGGGGGCCGATCATACATCCGTCGCTCAAGACGATCATACTCACTCCAATATGCCCCTTTACCTTGACCAATCGCCCTCTAATCCTCCCGGACACGGTTACTATTAAGATAGAGATAGACGAACGGGATTCGAATACCTTTCTGACCTTCGACGGTCAGGTAGGGCTCCAGGTCACACATGAAGACTCGATTGTTGTCCAAAAAGCCCCCCACACCATTCATATGCTCAGGCCAGCTGGTCTACGTTTCTGCGACGTGCTCAAGGGCAAGCTGAGGTGGGGGGGGCGATAGGATACGGGGGAATCCCAATGTTCAACCTGCCGCATCACCATCATTATATGATAACTAACTGATTTTATATCATTATACATCGGAAGCAGACATCTTGAATAAATATGTCCAGGACTTGGACGAAGGGAAAAAGGATGTTCACAGTCTGGAATGCGCGCTCTTATCGTGCGAAAATGTGGTGATGCTTTAGTGGACAAGGTATAGAAAAAGCGGTAGATCCGGAGCCGGGGTCGGTGTCTCATCCTACATTTCATATAGGTGCGGTGAGACTAAATGTCGCCACCGGCCCCAGACTGCTACCATGCAGATAATATAAACATGAATTAGAACGGGGTCAAGAACAAGAAAAGCCTCCGAAGGAAGGGATTACCCGCAACCCTCAGAGGCATAGGATGAAACACCAACAGCCATTTTGACTTGTATTTACCTACATACCATCAAGACTGAAAAAAGTCAAGGCCAAAGTGTGGGGCACAGGGCCCAAACCGAAAAGGAAGCGCTGTCATTACATTTCGTGTCCCGCCGGTTCACGCAAGCAATGTCACACAAATCGAGCACGTGACTTTCTTCCAAAAGCCAACGCGGACCTTGTTAGACATCTGCCCCTCCTCATTTCATAACCCCATTTTTGTATAATGTGACACTGCCGAGTGGACGGACAATTTCGCGCAGAGTTTGGCGACAATAGAAGCTATCTCAAAAATGCGTCTGACGCCCCATGGAGGCGTTGCAAGTCGTTTCCTTTGTTGGAGACGGAAAGCACGTGGCCACCAGCCGTTTTGCTGGTACGGCATCAAAAACGTATTCTTCCCCCCATCAAATACGTGTTTCCCTAACCTAAAATAGGGTCTTCCCCTGATAAAGCGATCCCCTGAATATGACGATAGGTATGACAAAGGCGGGGGCTGAATCAGTCAAACACGGGGAGGACATCATGCGTCAACAACTGTCAAGAGGCCGGAAGACGGAACTCCGTGCCACAGCCCTGTACCTCATTCGGTCCATTGTGGAGAAACACGGCGGAACCATTGAAATGGACTTAGCGACAGACACAATCAATATAGATGTGCCAGAGAAGGAACGGGTTGCGTGTACGCAAGAGATAGAGGAACAGGTCGGGGCCATGTGCTGTTGACCAAACCGCTCTCTTGAAGATGTTGCTCGTGTTGCGCAGCTTTGTTGCCCCAGGCGGACATGCTTTTTGAGTTCAGTTCACTTATATGGCCTGACAGGCCCATCATGTGCAGAGGAGGTAAGAATGAAAAAGAACAAGGTATTGGTCCCAATCTTGGTCTCCTTATTGCTAATTGCTGCAGCTATGGAATTCCACACGGCGGCGAATGCAACTGTCCGAAAAAGGGTGAAAGAACCGATTTATACCATAGCCCGCAAAGATTGTTCGGAGGTACTCTCAAGTGGCAAGCACCTGATCAAACTTGGCCCCATGTTTTGGGGTCTGTTTCCTGCGGGGGAGGCATTTAAGACACCACAGGATGCGTGGGAGTACATCATAGAAAAAGGAATGAAGACGAAAAAATGGGGCGTTTTTCGCCTATCGGGAGACTATGGATTAGATGTAAATCAGCAAACCAAGGTGCATCACATAAACAAGTCTCTGATGTTACTTGAAAAGGTCACATAGAAATACCTCGACCCGTGGTTTCAGTCGACTGAGCCCAAAAATTTCGCTCAAACGCCTCCTTTAGAATCCCCTTGTCAGACGATGCTTCGGCAACGGCACAGCGCCGGGTCAATAAGGGCGGCGCAACAAAGCCTTCGTGAAGGTTCTTTTCATGAGGGCTTTTCCTTGTCTCCTCAAAGGTTTCCATGGGAGTTCTTGCTTGACTCTGGGTGGAAAAGTTATATTGTGGCATCAATCTGCGTCCTCTTGTAGTGGCATGGAAGTCTTGTAAAAGTGCTGAACCAGCGACGTGTGGGCACTGGCGACCCGGTCATGACCGCGCTTTTTCCATTTTGGCTCTCAGGAAGGCAATGAAGATCCCCTGCAGCAAGCTGCTGAAAAACCACTCGCTCTTGCCGTTCAAATCTCCCATGGTTGAAGAATCTCAAGGTATTCGTGAGAGTTGACGCCAATGCATTGAAAGCGAAATTTGCCTGTTAGAACACACAAGGCCCGATGAAACCGAACTTTCTGAAGCAGAAAATTATGCTCAGAGTCCTTTACGCGCTAGTGCCCGTCGGACTGTCTGCTGTGTACTATTTTGGATGGCGGGTCGCCGCAATCCTTGCCGTTTCTGTGGTTTTCTGTTTTGTCACTGAATGGGCCATGGCAGCAAAGAGAAAGGGCAAGGTCAGCTATGCTTGCTTTGTGACAGCTGGACTCTATGGCCTCTCCCTCCCGCCTACGATCCCTTTTTGGATCGTTGCCGTGGGAGCCATAGTAGCCATTCTTTTCGGGAAGGAAGCCTTTGGAGGTTTTGGCAGGAATGTCTTCAATCCTGCTATCGTGGGCCGTGCTTTTGTGTACGTGTGTTTCCCTATCGAACTGACTGCCCGATTCGTACCGGTTTTCTCGGGATTTCCAGGAGGCTTTGGGGCCTGGTGTTTTACAGGTTCAAAGCCCGTCCCGGTTTTTTTGACGCAAGCAGGACTCACTGTGGCGGACGCCATCACAGCAGCCACCCCCATGTGGGCAATGCGGGATTTCGGATACGTGACCGATACGATCCATCTGGTTGTGGGCAATATCGGTGGCGTTTTTTCCTCGGACGGCACCTTCCGCGTCCTTGCAGCGGGGTCTGCTGGAGAGGTGTGTGCCATCGTCATTTTGATCAGCGCACTGTACCTGCTTGTTACCAAGACGGCGCAGTGGCGTCTCGTGGCTTCACCATTCATTGGTGCCGCCGGGCTCAGCGTGTTCCTTCGTACCGGGATGGGCCTGGAAGGGGTCCCTCCCCCTCTCTTTACCATGTTTTCCGGCGCCCTCATATATGCAGCCGTATTCATGGTCACCGATCCGGTCAGTGCACCGAATCTTCCGCTTTCTCAGTGGATCTACGGGATATTCATCGGGGCGATGATCGTGTTTTTTCGCTACAAGGGGATCTTTGCAGGCGGTGTGGCTTTTTCTATCCTCCTGGGCAACATGCTTGCGCCATCCCTTGATCTATGGATAAAGCGTATGAAAATCGCAAAAACTGCGAGTGACGTCTCATGAACAAGTCCTCACCAATCTACGTGCTTCTCTTTATGATGGCCATCAGTGTGACCTTTGGTGTCGGCCTTTCTGCCGTGCACCACGCCACACTGGATACCTTGGCTAAGAACGAAACACTCAACAAGAACCGAACACTGAGTCACGCATTCTTGTTGGAGGTCGCTGAGGACTCCCCTGAAGCCTTTCAGGAGGCCGTGGACCATTTCATAACCATCGAAAAAATCGCTCATAAAGGGCGAACCCTTGAGGTCTTTACAACAAAAGCCCCGATGCAGAATCGTGTTGGATTCATTTTCACCGGTTATGGTTTTTGGGGGCCTATCAAAGGCATAGCCGTCTTTTCCGAAGACCTTCAAACCATGGTGAACATCCAATTTCTGGAGCACGAGGAAACCCCCGGCCTGGGAGCGCGCATTGAAGAGGCATGGTTTACGGATCAATTCAAAGGACTTCGAGTCGCTTGGAACGAGCCGCCTGCCGGAAGGATTATCATCGGTGGACCTGCCGATCCGGACGCAAAGAACCGCGTGGATGCCATTACGGGTGCTTCCCAGACGTCCATAGCCTTGATGAAGTCCTTGAACGCAGAACTGGAATCATTCAGAAGGGCCTATACGGATAAGAAAGTAACATAGACAGGGCATGGCAGAAACAGCACCAAAAATTCTTACCAGAGGTGTGTGGGATGACAATCCGATTTTTCGTCAGGTGTTGGGTATTTGTTCTGCCCTGGCCGTGACCAATCTCCTGGCCAATACCCTCTTTATGTGTTTCGGCGTGGTCTTCGTCACTTCTCTCTCAAACCTGACCATTTCTTTACTCAGAAACTACATCCCCCCACGTATCCGGTTGATCGTCCAGGTGCTAATCATTGCCAGCTATGTGATGATGGTGGACATCATTATCAAGGCCTTTGCCCCCGACATTCACCGATTCATCGGGCCTTATGTGGGACTCATCATCACAAACTGCATTATTATGGGACGCGCCGAGGCCTTTGCAAGCCAGAACAAACCTTGGGCATCGCTCCTGGACGGCATGGCCTGCGGTTTGGGGTATTCCTTCATCCTTATCTCTATCGCGTGTATCCGGGAGCCTCTGGGATTTGGAACATTTCTTGGGTACCCCCTCCCGGCCATAGACTTGTGGTGGCACCCCTGGACCATCATGGTGATGCCTCCAGGGGCCTTTTTCATGCTGGCCATAGTCACATGGATTGCGAGAAATGTCTCTTCCCAAACAGCTGAGAGGCAGTAGGGAGCAAGTATGGAACAAATGCAGCAGGTGGGACCGCTCGCATCGATCATGCTGATCTTTATATCAGCAGCCTTTACGGACAATATTCTACTCTCCCGGTTTCTGGGTATGTGCTCCTGCCTTGGAGTCTCTAAAAAGGTCGATACGAGTGTGGGACTTGGCCTTGCAGTTATCTTTGTCACTGCCTCCACAGCAGCGCTCAATCATCTGGTCTATGTATACCTCCTCGTTCCCTTGAGGCTAGAATATCTGCGACTGATCACTTTTATCATCGTCATTGCGGCTTTCGTCCAGCTGGTCGAAATGGTGGTGGAACGAATCTCGCTAAAGCTTTACTTTGCGCTTGGGATATTCCTGCCCTTGATCACGGTAAACTGTGCCATCCTGGGTGTGTCACTCTTTATGCTTAACAAGCCTTACGGATTTTTTCAGACGTTTGCCTTTGGCCTCGGTGGAGGTTTTGGGTGGTTTCTTGCGATCACCATGATCGGCGGTATCCGGGAAAAAATAAGCGAGTCGGCCCTTCCCAACGGGCTGGCAGGACCCGGCATCACATTGATTATCATTGGTATTATGTCCCTTGCCTTTGTTGGGTTTTCGGGAATGATTAAAGTTTGATGGAACATGCCCAAAGGATGAGACCTCAAGGAATGCTGTTTAGGAGATTGCATAACTCCTTGGAACGCCCCTCGTGAGGTCTTTGGCGTAACCCATCCGCGCGAAGTGAACGGCCAACGTCAGTGGGCAAATCCTAAACTTTTTGAGGCCGGCAGGCCGAGTTTAGCGCAAAGGTGGCGCCTGACGGCTTAAAAAGAGGCACTACGTGATAGGATGTAGTAAGCACGCCTGTAGATGGGTCAAAAAGCTCATGTAACGAAGTGAGAAGGGTTATGCAAAGGTCTCCGATAGAAACTATTGCAAGGCCTGTTGAGATTTTACAATGACCGGGGAACTACTCTTATCTATGGCTCTAGCTGTCGCCTTCCTATCGGGAACCGGTCTTGTCCTTTCCGCTTTTCTCATCCTGGCGGAAAGAAAGATCCTCAATTACGGTAGCTGTAAGATATCGATTAACGACGGACAGAAGGAGCTTTCAGTGAAGGGAGGCGCCTTCCTGCTATTCAACCTTGCGGAAAATGATATATTTATTCCCTCTGCTTGCGGAGGACGTGGCAGCTGTGCCTATTGCAAGGTGAAGGTGATAGAGGGCGGTGGCCCCATCGGTCCTGTTGAAGCGCCATACCTTTCACCAGAAGAACAGCAGGACCACACCCGACTCTCATGCCAGGTCAAGGTCCGGAGTGACCTGAGGATCATTATTCCGGAAGAACTCTTCCTCGTAAAAAGATACAACGGCCTTTTAGAAAGAAAACGTTCCCTGACGTACGACATTGTTGAATTGCGTATTAAACTGGAGGAGCCAGACACCATGGATTTCGTGGCTGGCCAATACGTGCAACTGGAGTCTGCGGAATACAAGGGCCGGGACGCCGTGATGCGGGCCTATTCCATGTCCTCTCCCCCGTCGGACAAGCACCATATCGAACTAATCATCCGAAAGGTCCCCAACGGCATCATGACAACCTGGATCTTTGACTATCTCGAAGAAGGTCAAAGGATCAGCCTGTCTGGCCCTTATGGACAATTTTGTCTCACAGACACCGACGCCCCAATTGTCTTTATCGCTGGGGGCAGTGGCATGGCCCCCATCTGGAGCATGATTAGAGACATGAAGGAAAAGGGCATAGAACGGCCCACGACGTTCTTTTTTGGTGCCCTCACTCAGAAAGACCTTTTCTTTGTGGATGAGCTGACCAAGCTGGAGGAAGAACTGCCATGGTTCACCTTTGTGCCGGCCCTGTCGAATGAACCGGAGGATTCCGACTGGAAAGGTGAACGAGGCTTGATCACCGATGTCGTTGCCAAATACTTCCCTGATGTCTCTAAGCATGAGGGTTACCTTTGCGGTTCTCCAGGCATGATCAATGCCTGCATCGCCGTGTTAACAGAAGCGGAAATGCCCGAGACCTGTATTTTCTTCGACAAATTTGCATGATTGAAGCTCCCTGCAGTCCTGAAAAAAATCGGAACAGGGAATCCGCTCGCTTTTGTGATGCATAGGTAAATCGTCTATGAAGCAGTCACCAGCCGAGCAAAATCTGATGCGCAATCTTGGCCCCTCCAAGTTTTCTGCAGAAGGTTTTTTGGGCTCAGACACTCGGCCCTTTGATGAGATAGTCAGCGAAGATTTGCGCAGTCTTGAGCAAAAACGGGTCTCCAAAGAGGACCTCGTAGCGGCATTGACAGACGCTTATGAGATGGCGAAGCAGGCCCTTGGAGGACGAGTTGTGATCCGTCCGGGCGTCACGGCGGTGTTCAAAGAATCGATGGGACGCGTTCCATCACCGTTCCGAGGGGATGGTGTATTTGAAAAGGGAGAAGCCGTTGTGAAGGACGAAGAGGGTGGCCACACTATCATCATTACGAGCCTCGGCATCCATCTCATCAAGAAACACGGTTTCTTCCAAGGAAAAGGAAGCCGTTACCGGATCGAGCCTGAGAGGGCCATTGGGATCTTTCGTCTCGGTCCTGTGCCATCATAGATAGACGGGCTGGTGCCCAAATAGCTGTCCAGAAACCATTCAGCGAACCGCCAGGTGGAATCCTTTTTGAGGTCAGGCCACTGATATGGCCTGACAGGCCCTTCAACGGCACCCATATTCGACATACGGTCCTTGGGGGATATTTACAATAGGCTTTGCAGCTTGTATGCAACGTTTGCGTTTGCCTGGTTCTTGACGTTCGATACCATCTGCCACTGACGAGCAGGATGAGGATTGACCTACCTCAAAAAGGATGTCCCCCTGGCGGCGACAAATCTGTGCAACATGAGCAACATCTTCAAGAGAGCGATTTGGGCAACAGCCCGGACACTTTTTACTTCAACACGGAGGCGTCATGGATTTCAAGATCCCCGAGAAGCTGTCCCAAGAGATGGGCCGTTTCGATGACTTTCTGAGCAAGCATGTTGCTCCCGAGGTGGCGGCTTGGTTCAAAGACGGCGCTGTTCCGAGATCCTTTTTCCGCGCTATGGGTCAAGGAGAGTGGTACGGTTTTACCCTCCAAGATAGCCGCCTTGTCAAGGAAACCGCCCTGAGAGAAGCTATGATCATGGAAAAGCTGGCGGCCTTATCCCCTGGGGTCGCCGTGGCCGCCTTGGCCCAAGTCGCTCTGGGACTCATTGGGCTGTGGCTCTTTGGCTCGAAGAGACTTCAGGGCTTGTATGCTCGGGCAGTCCTCAATGGAGAGACTCTGATGTGTCTTGGACACTCAGAGCGCCAAGCCGGAAGTGATGCAGCCAACATGTCCACTAGGGCCGAAAAGGGAGATGGTGGCTGGCTACTCAACGGAACAAAAGCGTACGTTACCAACGGAGCCATAGGCGACCTTGCCATCATCACGGCGGTCACAGACCCTGCAGCCCGAAAGAACAGCCGGCTCTCCATGTTCCTGGTGGATCTCACTGCAGAAGGCATAAGCAGAAAAAAGCTGAACAAGCAGGTATGGATACCCTCGGATCTTACCCGCATCCAACTCACAAATGTCTTCATCCCCGAGGATCATCTGTTGGGAGAATCTGGGCGGGGACTCCAACAGGTACTCACCATTTTCACCCATAGTAGGGTCCCAATCAGTGCTCTCACCGTGGGAACGGCTCTTGGTGCCTTTGAGATGGCCCTGGAACATGCCGAGAAACGAGAGATCTTCGGAAAAAAGCTGATCCATTTTGACACCAAACGTTTTGAAGTGGCTGATCTATATGCCAAGATCGAAGCAGCTCGGCTTATGGTCTGGAAAGCCTGTTGGGCTATGGATCAAGGCCAGGACTTCCGCTTGGACTCGTCACTGGCGAAATATCTCTCGGTCATGACCGCTAGAGAAGTCACCACATGGGCCGCCGATCTGTTTGGCGCAGCCTCGGTTATGCTCGAACATCCCATCCACAAGTTTCCCATGGACGCCTGGGCTTCTTCCCTGGGTGAAGGAACGCAGGACGTTCAAAAACTCGTCATCTTTCGTGAGTTGATGAAGGGTCGCGGGAACTAGTGTTGTGTCTCAGGAGTTTGTTCCAAAAATATGGAGTCGGTCTGAACAATGGTCAGACCGGCGAGAGCGGAGGTTTCTCCGCAAAAAAATCGAAAAGCATTGAGAGGATCAGGACAACCTGTTGCCCATCTCTGAAGCCCGTTCACAGCAGGATCTTACGAAGATCCTGCACCTCCTCAATCGTCTTCGGATTCCACCGGGGTCTATGGCCCTTTTCAATCACCTGGGCCCGAACCCCTTCAAGGTAATCCGGATGCCGGATCATGAAGGATGCCGCCTTCCGTTCCACCTGGAAAACCTGTTCCAACGGCCTTCCCTCGTTTAGGCGCAACAACTCAAAGGAGAGAACCAGGGCCGTGGGAGAACGTTTGGCCAGGTTCTGCAAGACGTCTTGGCAAAATGGATTTCCTGACTGACAGCCGTGTAAAGAATCCAGAATCTCACGGAGTGAGGACTTGTTAGAAAAGTGTTTTTCGATCCACCGATCCCTATGTGAGCTTGAAGGAATCGGTTTTTCACAACGATCTTTGACCAGAGAACAAACCGCTGTGCGCCCGACTTCCTTTTCCGCATCTAACGACTCAGGCAACGTCTTCAGAGCCTCTACCAGCCCCTCTAAAGCCTCTGACCGAAAGAGGTGTGATGCCATCCCACAGTGGACGGTGTCGGCGCCTTTCAGCTCATAGCCCGTCAGTCCCAGGAACTCGGGGTATCCCTTGGGACACTTGGTGAAGAGCCATCCCGTAGCGCCCACATCCGGGAAAAAGCCGATGCCTGTCTCCGGCATGGCCATTCGCGTGCGCTGTGTGGCTATCACCACATCGGCACCAGCAGCCAATCCAAGGCCGCCTCCCATGGTAATGCCATCGGCAATCACGACAAGCGCTTTGGGAAACTGATGCATAAAAAGATCCAGCATATACTCCTCTTCAAAGAAGCGCTCCGCAGTATGGAAATCCCCTTCTGTGACACTGCACGTCAACATCTTGATATCGCCACCAGCGCAAAAGGCCCTTTCCCCGACTCCGCACAGGAGAACGCATTTGCAGGAATCCTCTGATATAGCCTTTTCAAGTGAAACTCTGATCATCCGAATCATATCCAGATTCAGGCTGTTGAGCACTCGCGGACGGTTCAGCTGAATCGTCAGCAGGGAGCCTTCAGCGTCTGTCTTCACAACGGGTTCTGCTACGCCGTCGAACTCGGTCATGTTCTCTTCTCCATCCCGCGCCTCTAACCCCAGCCCGGTAGACGGGGCTGAGGGAATGGGCAGCATCCCCTGGGCATCTTTTTCCCATAAATGGCACTTGGTGTCCAGGGGTGTTCGCATATCGGCCAATCATGCATAAATACCGTGTTTTTCACTGTAAAATACAGTCTTTCCCCCATACCAATTTCGGCCTGTTTTGGCATGTTAATAATTGGGCCTTGACTCTTCGACAACCAGATGAAAAAAGTGAGCTGAATAACCCCAATAACACCACCGCATTAGCTACGACAATTTGCCAAAGAGGGAGCAAGAAAAGCCATGCCGAGAAAAGAGATCGATCTTCCTTACCGGGTAGACTACCTTTCCATCTTGGATGAGGACGGCAATGTAGACAAGGAATTAGAGCCAGATCTTCCGGAGGAGCTCCTGCTTGCACTCCACCGTGCCATGCTGCTGGCCCGCAGGTTTGACGAACGCATGCTCATCTTGCAGCGTCAAGGAAAGATAGGCACCTTCGGGCCGATCAAGGGCCAGGAAGCCTCTCAAATAGGGGCTGTTGCGGTACTGGAGCGTGATGACTGGCTTGTCCCGGCTTTTCGGGAGATGGGGGCTGAGCTGTACCGTGGAAAGTCTATGGAAAACGTCCTGCTCAATTACGCGGGTTACAATGAGGGTGCCTACATTCCAGAAACCCTCAACAACTTGCCAATCGCTATCCCAGTCGCTTCCCAAACCCTCCATGCCGTGGGCATCGCTTACAGCATCAAGTATCGCCGCCAAAAACAGATTGTCATCACGTTCTTTGGCGACGGTGCCACGTCGGAAGGCGACTTTCATGAGGCATTGAATTTTGCAGGTGTCTTTCAAACCCCCTTGGTCTTTGTGTGTCAGAACAACCAGTGGGCCATCTCGATTCCCCGCTCCAAACAAACCCGCTCGAAGACGTTGGCCCAAAAGGCGCTTGCCTATGGCGTTCCTTGCATGCAGGTTGACGGAAATGACATCCTCGCCGTCTATTCTGCGGCTCAACAAGCGGCTGATCGCGCAAAGTCTGGTGAAGGCCCCACAATGATTGAAAACGTCACTTATCGAATGTCAATGCACACCACGGCAGACGATCCAACCCGTTATAGAACAGACGAACAAGTTGAAGAATGGGCAAAGCGTGATCCTATCACGCGTTTCCAGAAATACCTGATCACCAAGGACTTGCTCTCAGAAGCCCAGATCGATTCCTTGGAGGAGGAGATCAAGGCTGAAATCAAGGAAGCCGAGGAACGGTTCGACGAGCAGGTGAAAAAACTCGGCGATCCGCTGGACATGTTCAACCATGCCTTTGCGGAGTTACCTCCGACACTGGTTGAACAGAAAAATGAGGTCAGCCGGAACCTATCCGCGAAATAGGAAGCCAGAGCGTTTTTTTAGCGTGTAACCCAACAGCTTTGCCGTTCCAGAGAATGCGGTGACAGAAACAGGAGAGAAAGACAATGCCTAAGATGACCATGGTTCAGGCAATCAATCTGGCCCTTCGCCAGGAAATGGAAAAGGACGACCGAGTCGTTGTGCTAGGTGAGGATGTGGGCGTAGATGGCGGTGTTTTCCGCGTTACGGACGGCCTCATTGAGGAGTTCGGCGAAGAGCGGGTTATGGACACCCCCCTCGCAGAATCCGGCATTATAGGCGTTTCCGTTGGCATGGCTGTTTATGGGCTGAGGCCTGTTTGCGAAATCCAGTTCTCGGGATTCTCTTACGAAGGCTTTCACCAGCTTGAGTCACATGCAGCCCGTTTGAGATGGCGATCCGGGGGACGCTTTCATGTGCCCATGGTCCTCCGAGCTCCGTACGGTGGAGGTGTGCGAGCCTTGGAACACCACTCAGAAAGCCGAGAGGCCTACTATGCGCATACCCCGGGTTTAAAAACCGTCATTCCCTCCACACCGCGAAATGCCAGGGCCCTCCTGGTAAGCGCCATACGTGATCCAGACCCGGTCATCTTCTATGAGCCCAAAGCCGTATACCGCGCATACAGGGAAGAGGTCCCCGAAGAAGAAGAGACCATTCCCATTGGCCAGTCTGAAATCATACGAGAGGGAAGCGACATCACCCTGGTTGCCTACGGCGCCATGGTCCACCCCACGCTGGAGGCGGCCGCCGAACTCCAGGAGAAGGACGGCGTTGAGGCTGAGGTGGTTGATCTGTTGACCATCGCACCCCTGGACGACGAACGCTTTACCCAATCGGTCAAGAAAACAGGGCGGGCCGTGGTGGTCCATGAGGCGCCTCGCAGCTATGGACCTGGCGCCGAGATTATGGCCCGCCTGGTCGAAAAGTCATTTCTTTACCTGGAGGCGCCTATCCGCCGGGTGACCGGTTTTGATATTGTGATCCCGCTATTTCAAAGGGAAAAGGACTACATTCCAAGCGTTGACAGGATTATGCAGGCGGCCCGGGAAACACTGAGTTTCTAAGGGTCTTACAGTGGCTCTGCGAGTTGAGGTCAGTGCTCAGAACTGAATAACGTCTCAAGTCGAACACAGCAGAGAGGAAGACATGCCAAAAGAATTCAAGCTTCCGGACCTTGGGGAAGGCATTCACGAAGGAGAGATTGTCGAAGTGCTTGTCTCCATGGGTGACCACGTAGAAGATGGGCAATCCATTATGGTGATCGAAACGGACAAAGCAACGACTGAAGTCCCATCGCCGGTTACAGGCATCGTTAAAGAGATTCGGGTGAAACCCGGCGATATTGTCAACGTGGGTGACGTCCTCATGACTTTCACCGCAGAAGGAGAAGCTGAAGCCGAAGAAGCAAAACCCCCTCCAAAAGAGACAAAGGTAGAGGCTGAAACGGCTCCAGAACCGCTGGTTGCAGGAAGAGGTGAAGGGCCTGTGCCGGCCGCCCCCTCCGTCAGGCGCTTGGCCCGAGAGCTGAGTGTGGACTTGCGGGCGGTGACCCCGACCGGGCCTGGCGGGCGGGTCACGGCTGAAGATGTCCGTGCCATCGCGGAAAAAGGCAAGATGGTAGCCGAAGCCCCCCCACCTCCAGCCGAGGAACGGCCCACGGAACCCCCTGCGGTATTCGGGGCCCCGCCCCTCCCCGACTTCAGTCAGTGGGGGTCTGTAGAACGTATCCCATTGCGTTCGGTGCGCAGAACGACTGCCAAACGCATGAGCCTGGCTTGGTCTCAGATTCCCCACGTGACACACAGTGACGAAGCGGATGTTACCGATCTGGAAACCATGCGTCAGAAGCACAAGGCGGACGTAGAAGCTAAAGGGGGCAAGTTGACGCTCACCGTGTTCGCGTTGAAGGCTGTTGTAGCAGCTCTCAAGGCCTACCCGCAGTTCAATACTACGCTAGACATGGAGGCCAATGAGATTATCCTGAAGCACTACTATAACATAGGCGTAGCGGTGGATACGGAACGCGGCCTTCTGGTGCCCGTCGTCAAGCACGTGGACTGTAAAAGCATTAATGACCTCGCCAAAGAGGTTTACGAGCTTGCCGAGAGGACCCGAAGCGGACTGGCAGACGTTCAGGATATGAGCGGCGGGACCTTTACCATCACCAATGTTGGCCCATTGGGGGGCACGGGTTTTACGCCCATCATCAATTACCCGCAAGTGGCCATTCTTGGTTTGGGCCGCACGCGACTTCGACCCGTTGTTCGCGGTGATCGGGTGAACTTCGAAATTGTGCCAAGGCTGATCCTGCCGCTCGCGCTTGGTTTCGATCACAGGGTTGTGGATGGCGCGGATGCGGCCCGCTTTATGAGCGTGGTTATCAACACCCTTGAGAATCCAGAGAATCTCGTGATGATGGCGTAGGGTAATAAAAAATCAGGCTCATGCCTGTCGGCGGGGCAAACCGCCACTGAGGGCTTTCGCGGGAGGACATATTAGCCATGGTTATGGGTGAATTTACACAGGAGACGGAACTGCTGGTCATGGGGGGAGGGCCTGGGGGCTATGCAGCCGCTTTTCGCGCTGCAGACCTCGGCCTGGACGTTACCATGGTGGACTCCGCAGGCCGCCCGGGCGGCGTTTGCCTGTTCAGGGGCTGCATTCCCTCGAAGACACTCTTACACGCTTCGGAGCTTATTCATGACGGTCGCCGCGCCAAGGAGATGGGCATCACCTTTGGTGACCCGAAAATCAACCTGGACCAACTGAGGCAGTGGAAGGGTCAGGTCATAGAGAAATTGGCCACCGGGCTCATGACGTTGAGCAAGAAACGGGGTGTCCAACTGGTCAAGGGAACCGCCCAGTTTGAGGGTTCCGACCAGGTCCACCTCGAAGGCGAAGATGTGGAGATCTCCCGTTTCAAGTTCCGTCACGCGATCATCGCCACCGGTTCTGAACCCATCTCTTTGCCAGGAATCTCTTTCAAACCGGGAAGCCGGATTATGGATTCCACTGGCGCCTTGGCTCTGACGGATATCCCAGGAAAACTCTTGGTGGTGGGAGGCGGATATGTGGGCGTTGAACTCGGCTCCGTATATGCTTCCCTTGGAAGTCGGGTAACCGTTGTAGAGATGGCTGATAGACTTATGGTTGGCGCAGACCCGGATCTAACAAAGCCTCTAAGGGAGGAACTAGAAAAGCGTTTTGAGGCGATCTTTTGCAACACCAAAGTCAAGATTCTTGAAGAAAAAGAAGAAGGTGTCAGCGTCTTGCTAGAAGGCGATGTGCCCGAGCCCCAGCAGGTTTTCGATCGCGTGCTCGTAGCCATCGGCCGGCGTCCCAACTCAAAGGATATCGGTCTTGAAAAGACCAAGGTCCAGGTAGATGAACAAGGTTTCATCAGCGTTGACGAACAGCGACGAACCACGGATCAGAAGATATTTGCCATAGGGGATGTTGTGGGCGGGGTGATGCTGGCCCATAAGGCCATGTATGAAGGGAAAGTGGCCGCAGAAGTCATTGCGGGTCATCCAGCCGGATTTGACGTGACGGCCATTCCTGCTGTTGTATATACTGATCCTCAGCTCGCATGGTGCGGCTTGACGGAAGAGGAAGCTCGGCAGCAGAACCGTCCCGTAAATGTATCCCGATTCCCGTGGACGGCGTCAGGACGGGCGGTCACGATGGGTCTGTCCAAAGGCATGACCAAGATGATCATTGATCCTGAAACCGAGCGCGTCTTGGGCCTGGGCATTGTGGGACGGGAGGCAGGAGAGATGATCTCGGAAGGTGTCTTGGCCGTGGAAATGGGCGCCCTAGCAGAGGATCTCGCCCTTTCGATACATCCACACCCCACGCTTTCGGAAGCTGAAGAAGAGGCTGCCGAAGCTTTCCTGGGAACCGCCACCCACATTATCTCCCGGCCCAAGAAATGATAGCACCCGGCGAGGACAACTATTGGACGCAAGTTTGGCACCTTTTTGAAGATGCTGCTCGTGTTGCGCAGCTCTTGCCGCCAGGGGGACATCCTTTTTGAGGTCAGGTCACTGATATGGCCTGACAGACCCCTCAACGGCACCATATTCGATACGCGGTCCTGATCCATTTACAATAGGCTTGTCAGCTTGTATACAACGTTTGCGTGTGCCTGGTTCGTGACGCTCGATACCATTTGCCACTGACGAGCAGGAGGAGGATTGACCTGCCTCAAAAAGGATGTCCCCCCGGCGGTTCCCTGAATGTTGTCTTGGACAGCTATGTGGGCAACAGCCCGTTGCGTAATGAAGTAATCCGATAGAATGGGGCAACGAATGACTGAACTAGCAATCCAGGATTACTATGCCGATGAAGTGGCTGTTTGTTACGGGTGCGGCAGAAACAACCCCCACGGCCTGCAGATTAAGACATATTGGGACGGCACCGAAGCCCTATGTCGCTTCAAACCGCTCGGATACCACACGGCCTTTCCCGGATATGTTTATGGTGGTCTGATAGCCAGCCTCATTGACTGCCACAGCCTGGGAACGGCTACTGCTGCGGCTTATGAGGCCGAAGGGCGCCAGCCTGGCACGGATCCTCCAATCCGATATGTAACCGGGACGCTGCAGGTACGGTACCTCCGTCCCACACCCATTGGTGTGGAACTTCTGCTCAGAGCCCGAATCAAAGAACTGCATGAAAAAAAGTCGTTGTGACATGTTCCCTTTATGCAGGTGACAAGGAGTATGCCCAAGGAGAAGTCATTGTAATCCGTGCGCCAAAGGCCATGCTGACGCATGGGGAAGAGTGAAGATAGGCAATATGGCCGACAAGGAAATAAAGCAGGAAGACATTTTAGCTGAGGTATTGGCTGAGCAGGCCAAGGCACTGCAGCAGTCTATTCAAGCAATAGTTACATCCCGTCTAAATGACGCATTGGAGAATCTCGCATGGCTATTCGCAAACATGCCTCCATATTTTTTCATCACCATGCAGAATGAAACTGAAGCAATCGCAAATCTAGCTATTCGGCTCAAGGACGTCGCTAGGCAACGCGGAATCACGCTGGTGGATCAAGACAACAAGCTCATCGTTGCGCATTTGGACACTCCCGGTTCCCTGTATGAAACGGTAAAGGGTATCGAGGAACGACAGATCTCTTATGCAGAATTGACGCATTCGTATGAGTCCGTACCGGGGGCTGACAAGGCTTTGGAAATCCTGAGATTTGAGTTTGAAAGAAAAACCCATAAGGAAATCACGCAGTCCGCTGGCACGGCGATACGAACCGACATAAAGACCCCCGTCCTGAAGGTCATGAAGCGTCTGTATCCAGATTACGACCTGAAGACTTTAGATACGTCGATGTGCCTCTTGTGGTGTAATGACCCAGATTATGCAGAGATTTCTCCCCCTGACAGGATAGCTCGGGCCTTATGGCTGTATGAGCAAAGTACCATATATAATGGTCTCTACCTTGATCTGGAATTGGTGCAAAGTGTCTTCTGCAGATGTACCGAGTATCGCCTCCTTTTCTCCGTAGCAAGCCCACCGGAAAAAGGATTCATGACCCAGATAAGCGAGGTCTTTCGGCGACTTGGTATTGGGGTCCAACGCTCTTACAGCTTAAACATCAGCACGGGGTCTCAAAGGCATTTCCTCGGCACCTTTTACATTATCCCTCCCGACGCTGCTCCACTGACGAAGGGGTCGCAGCTATTTCAGCAACTCCAGACAGAGTTATATAATACCCACATTCTCTCTGCCCAGACCGACACGTACACCCACTTCGTTACAGGGGGCATCATGGGAGGGGAAGAGGCCTCTTTAACGGAGGCGTTCATTGCCTTCTGTCACACCAACTTGGGTCACAACCAACTGGATCGCTTCTCGTTGGCAAGAGTAAAAGAGGCCTTTCTGACTGACCCGGAAACTACGTCGCAGCTCATTGGACTTTTTAAAATGCGGTTCGACAAGAGCGCAAAAAGAGGACGTAGAGAATTCGAATCGGCTGTGCAAGAAGCGCGACGCGCCATCGAAGACTACAATACCGGTCACAGATATTTGGACAGAATCAGGAGAAGAATCTTCCTGACCTGTCTTTCGTTGATACGCCATGTCCTAAAGACAAATTTCTTCGTGCCTCAAAAGCATGCTCTGGCTTTTCGTTTGGATCCCTCGTACCTGGCAGAGCTGCCCCGAGCTTTTACGTCCGATCTTCCCAGGGAGAATCCCTTCAGAATCACCTTCTTTTTCGGCCGGTACGGTGTAAGTTACCATATAGGGTTTTCAGATATTGCCAGAGGGGGATGGCGGACCATCATTTGCACAAGTGGCGATTCGTACGTCACCAACATGAACACCTTGTTCCGCGAAGTCTTTGTCCTGGCCCACACCCAACACCTAAAGAACAAGGATATCTATGAAGGTGGATCCAAAATGGCCGCGGTCCTGAACGCCCAGGAATGTCGGTCAGAGGAGGAAATTAATAATCGCCTTTTCAAACTGCAGTTCGGTTTTGCCAATGCGTTTTTGGATATCTTTGTGACAGACGATGGGAAGGCAAAACATCCTCACGTGATTGACTACTACAGAGAAGAGGAGCCCATCGAACTGGGTCCTGACGAAAACATGCCCAACGCCATGATTGAACTCATTGCCAAAGAGGCGGTGAAACGAGGATATCTCCTCGGCACAGGCATCATGTCGAGCAAACGCGCCGGAATCAATCACAGGGAATACGGCGTGACGTCACGGGGGGTCGTCAAGTTTGCAGAGATCGCCATGAAGGAAATCGGAATAAACATGCGCCGGAGTCCTTTTACGGTAAAAATGACGGGCGGCACGAACGGAGATGTGGCTGGAAATGCATTGCGATACCTATTTGAACGCTTTCCTAAAGCGAAAATACTGAGCATCGTGGACAGAGCAGGAGGCGTGTATGATCCAGAGGGCTTGAATCATAGAGCATTGAAAAAGCTGCTTATGAAGGAAGATGTGGTCCACATGAATCCAAAGGCGCTTCACCCTGGTGGATTCGTTATTTTCGGGACGGAAACCCGGCAGATCCAGCTTAAGATGCTCCACAGAAAGCTCGTTCGGACTGACGCGACAATTGCAGAACAGTGGATAACGACCGATGAGTTTCACAGAGAGATTGAGCACCTGATCTTCGACGTGTCAGCCGATCTCTTTCTGCCCTGCGGTGGAAGGCCCGAAAC